>JAKPIL010000085.1 GCA_029549845.1 bacterium | reverse complement strand
CCCACCTGGAGTTTGTCGCGCATTTCCTCGGCGTCGAGTATTGCCGCCTGTTTACCTGGGTCACGCACGCGGCCCTTTTCAGAATCAATCTGTAGCCCTGCTTCTAGCTGGGTGACCTTCTTGCGCAGGCTTTCAAGCACTGCCTGGCTGTCAACAGGATAGACGTAAATAGAGAGGTCGAGCACTTCGTCAAGGTTGACGAGCCCGCTGAGCCACCCCGTATAAATCTGCCGAGGGTACCCAAACACGTAGTAGGTGCGTGCATATCTGGTGCCAATCTGGAAATACGTGCTAAAGAACTCAATACTGCTTGGTGCAATAAAATCACGAAGCGCCGTAATACCCTTGCGAAATGCTTCGCTAACCTCAGCCTGCTCACGGGCTTGCTGTGCCTGTGCCATCGAGACAGGGTCAAGCGGGGCGGCTTTCTTGCCAAATGCCATTAGAAGCTACCTCCAAGTCTCATTGTCCCATCTCCCGTTGTAGGTGTGTCTGGGGTGCTTGCCCTGCGCCCTTTTGGACGACATCGGCCGTGAGGTCATTGAAGTTTTTGAGCTGTTGCCTGGTAGCGGTATCGGGGTTGTAGGTGTCGTAGTACAGCTCTATAAGCTCCTGGGTATCGAGCGGGAGACCCTGAATGCCGCACTGCTGAAGTCCTCCTAGCACTGCCTGGACGCGGTTGCGCAGTTCGTCTTTGGCTTTCATGAGGTCTGGCTCGTTAATAACCACATGGTTTTCGGTTTTGCTGAAGAGCTCTATTATGCCCGTAAAGAAGTTTTTACTTTGTGTTATTGCCTGCTGGGGGTTAACGGCTAAGGAATAAGGCACAACTATGTAGAATTTCTTATCCATGATGTTCGTTTGCAGCGCAAGCTGGTCAATATAGCCTATGTAGTCATCCATCAGCAGCGCCAGGAGCATGTTATCGTGCTCGGTACGGATTTTATCGAGCTTTTCTATGTATGGTTGGAGGTCAACCTTCTGGGAGCGTACGAATATTTGGATGTCAAAATACAGTGAGTTTAGGAACCCCTGGTAGGCGTACTCGGTGCTTTCTTGCTCCTGGGGGCTCATAAGGTCAAAGTTGATGCTTTTGACCATTACCACCGCCCGGTAGCTACCGTCGTTCATGATGACAATCCCGTCGCGGATTTCGGCTATTTGCAGTGTGTTTTGAGTGCTGTTGGGGTTGCTCGCCCGAGCTGGTACAGCGGATTGTCCGGGAATGCCAGGTTGCGGAACGGCACCCGGCTGAACAGCAGTGCCGTAACCCTGTCCGGCCTGCGGCATCTGAGGAGTGTATGCTTGTTGATTTGGATTCATGAGCCTCGTTACCCGCCTACCTGCGCTCCTAGTCAGTTCATCGCAGCGATATCACCACCTCGCCGTTGTCATTCTTGGTTTCGGTTCTTGCGCGGCGAGCGAGTGTTGCGATGTTCTGATCGTCATTACGTGCTAGGTCCATTATAGCAGCCTGCTTCTCTGAAGTCACTTGTGCTTTTTGGCGTTCTGCTACCTGTTGCGCGGCTGTTTCTGCTGCCTGTTTTTGGGCGGCGGCCTGCTGCTCTGCTAGGAGCTCGGCGGGTGTTTTAATGTGCTTCAGATGGTCATTTGCAATGGTTTGGTTGTGGTTTTCGGCCTTCAGCTTTTCTAGTAGTGCCTCCTCAGCATCGGTGGGAGCGGCTGCCTGCGGAACTGATGGGGGTTCAGCGGCGGCTGTTGTCCCTGGTGCTACGACTGCTGCCGAGCTGAATGTAGCCTGCCCTGCAACGGGCGCGGCCTGGTGCATAAACCAGTAATCGTTAGGTTGTGCGGCTGCCGCTCCTGTGGGCGCGGGGATTGGCATAGTGGGGGCGGCCGCTGGGACTGTTTGGTTTTGCATTTGCTGGACTATCTGCTGCCGGTGGGCAGCGGCTGCGTCGGTAATCATGGTGTCAAAGTGCTGCGCAATCGGGTTTGCGCTGGCGTCGAGAATATCATCTGATGCCTGCACGTCAAACCCGCTGACTTCTTGGGGCAATGTAGAGGCATCGACGAGCCGGTCAGATGAACTGTAAGCCGCTGGGACGGCTGCAACAGTGACGTTCATGTTTTTGACTGCCCAGCCCCTGCTATCAATCGTATCGGCCAGAGCGCTCAGGCGGCTACGCACCTCGGTTTGGCTCAGTCCGTTCGTAAGCATGCGCTCGACTTTTTTGGGGACGGTTATGGTTACAAGATTCTTTGCTCCGCTCTGGTCCCAAATACGTTTGCGCGGCTTTAGGAGAAAGCGCAGCTTTGCCAGTGCCCAGATTTCGGTAGGCTGGTCACCGTGCCACGGTATGGCCAGAAAACCGATGAGCAGAGCTGGAGGCACAAAGAAGACCATTAGAAACCCAGCATTTTTCGTGTAGGCAAAAAATGATATATACAAAAGGAAAGCCGATACAGCAGCATAAATAAACTGCCGGAGGGTCAGTGGCCCAACTAGCTTGTCCTCTGCCTCAATATCCTGCAAAACCTTATACGTCGACATACTGCTTACAGTATATCAGCTGCATGTCCTTTGGGCATGCTTCTACCCATATACCTGGCAAAATTGCCTCAGGTATATTTCCAGCAGGCGTAATTCTCTAGAAGGGGTAGCACTATGCTACAACAGGCTAGGCCCTTTATCGTTTCAACGGGCAAGAATGACAAAGCTGGGGCTAGCTAGTTTTCGATAACCTTGGTATTGTCGATAGGCTCCCTGACGGCGATGCGCCCACTCTCCTTACGCCCCCGCCGTACCCAGCAGTTTGTTCTTCTTTGGTGACCCGAGGAGTTTGCCGTCTGCACTACTCTCAAGCCAGTATATGCTTCGGAGGTGGTCTTGGTACGCTGGAGAGAATACCGATAGCATGTTTTCAATTTGGATTAAGGGGTTGACATAGGGTGATGTCTTGCCCTGAGTAAATGCCTCAAAAGGATTCTGTCCGGCCATTTCGGTTCTTATGATTTGACGGCCGCTTTCACGTTGCTTTGAGTGGGTAGCACAGGTTACTGAATAGAGCGCGAACCAATCTTTTTTTGCTTTTAGCCACACCTCTTTCCTTGGGCCGTCTATGTGAAACAGCCTGCCAAACAACCCATCGAGGTCACCCATGTCGTAGTTTGGCTTTCTGTATAATCCCGCGATCTCAGCCACTAGTTTCCGACTTTCTGCAACGCGCTCGCCCTCGCGAATGCTGCGTGCTCTTGTGTCCGGTTCGATAGTGAAAAGGCTTCGTATTCCCCGAAAAACCGTAGGGAGCATCGTTGGTTCGGCCAAAGTTCGCAGAACATCTCTCGCGTCGCTTGCACCAGCACGATAATTTGGAGGTTGATTACCGCCACGCAGACGGGTTGTCACGAAGGTTCCGTCTGGACGGCTATAACTAAAATATCTTTTGTCGAGCTGAGTCCCATCCCAGCGTGACATGCGTGTTTCTTCTGGGATGTACGGCCAATCCTCCGCAGGGTGACCGCCGTCAACCCAAACCTGGAAGTTGCGAAATTGATTGACTTCTGCCGCATAACGATCCTTCGCTCCTTGTTCTTCCGCCTCTTCGACATCAAACTGTCGTAGTTCTTGAAGTTCAAACCGGTATTTGACTAGTCGCTCTGCCTCGGCATGGCTCAGCTGCACCTCGCCAACAGTACCGTCTGGATTCGTCACCTGCTGAAAACAGATGAGATTACCATGCCTGTCCTGCTCAAGGTGGCTAAACAGCTCAGGGCATTCCATGATTAGTCTATTGTGCGCTACATTGGCTCCTTGTAGTTCCCATTCGCGCTCCAAGCGCTCCTGCTCCTTTTTTACCTTGTTGTGATCGTGTAGCGTGAGCGACTTACCTATTACGCCATGAAAATCTTGCATTATTTCATCAAAACCTCTTCCCGTGGCGATACCGCCGAGGGCAATCCGACTGTATAATTGTTTCACGGCGACTGGCTGTTGCTCGATGTCGGCTGGGTCGTGAACTGAGCGGAGGGCTTCCTCGTATGCAAGACGAGTCGTAGGGTCAAGCTCCCATGTTCTTCGCTGGCTGGCTGTAAATATAGCTTCTGCTGCCTCGGTATTGACGGGTTGGCCACGACTATCACGAAACTCGTCATCGGTAGGTGAGGTAGGAAAATTACGCTCTAATTCGTTTCTGACGGCTTGAAGGTATTCAAATTCTTCTGGGCTAGGAACGAATAATGGTTCCTGAACCGCTCGTCCGAGGTCATGAAGCTGGGCTGCTTCTATAGGGGTTTGGTGTTTTGGGGAATACTCTGTGTGCATTGGATTTACCTACGCAGGTATAATACCAAAACACAAGCCTTTTGTCAAGTGTCTGCAACATATATTTGTGTTCAGAGCCAAACAATTAAAAATATTGGCTAGTGCTGGCCACCTCCTTGACCGGCATCGCCACCAAAACCAGGAAGCATGTCTTGTCCGGCGCCCGGCGAGCCGGCGGCAAGCCGTGGATCGTTGCCTTCTACCGGTCGCTGCTCTCGAAGCGCAAAGGCTGACTCGAGGCCAAAATCTTTGATAATCTCGAGTGACTCTCGCTTAACCGCCTGGCTAGTCTGGCTGTACTGTGACGCCCAACTGAAGAGCTGGTCTTGCATAGCTTTTGCAACATCAGGATTCATTTGCTCTACCCCATTCTCATCAGTGTATTTACCAGATAGTCGATTTCCGATATCAGTCCTGAGTTTCTTGATAGTAAATTCTTTTGCGTTGACCATATCTCCTGATTTCATGCTCTTGAGTACGGCATCTACGCGGTGCGGATCGCTCATTCCATCACTAAATTCAACCGTGCCATCATCGAGGGTTGATACAACAGTGCCGTAACCCTGCTTTGTTTCAGGGCGGTACTGAGAGCCGATACCCTGTGCTTGAGTGACGACCGCACTCGCGGCCGCCCCGGAAAAGCCACTCTTAACGAGTTTATTGGCGGTTTCGGCATAATCGGAGGTGTCTGCATAGCCATGCGAGGCGAGCCCCATAAGGCCCGCAGAGGCCAAGTGTGCCTTACCAAGCTTATCGTCCAGATGGATACTAGCGGCGCGTCCAGCAAAATTACGGAGCCCTTGTGCTCCAAGCTTTTCAGTTTGTGTCCCTTGGTCAAGAATAGCTGCAAACTCTAGCATATCGGCGTGAGAGGTAATCTGCTTGCCAAACAGCCTAGACGCCCTAATACGATCTTGGGTTTCCTGGCTGTAGCCTCCTAAGTCGGGTGCCAGATCATGTACCCCAGTTAGCGCGCGCCAAGCTTCGGCGTTCATACCGGCCTTATTGCCCTCCTGTGTAAGCTCCATAGAATGCGCAAGGCGCTTTGATTCTACGGCACTTGCAACACGTGCGCCAGCCGTTTTGAAGCCAGGGACCCGTCGCATGCCGTAGGTTAAGGAGCCCTTAGGATCTCCCCACATGTTTGCTGCTTTATTTAACCCCGTAGCTTTCACAAACGGGTTGTTCTCACTAAATAGATGGCCCTCGTCTGCTCGATGTTTGCGTCCTTTGCGGGTTTCTGCTCGTCCTTTTTTCATCCGGTCAAAGAGGCCTTTGTTTTTGTCATTTGCCATCGAGAATATGGTGCTCATGAGGCCACCGGCCATCTTGAATGCGAAGGGCAGCATGAAGTAAGGAGCAAAGTAAACAATCAGAACCAGTATCTGCATAACATTATCTGTAGCACCTGCTTTCGTCGCTCCAAGCAGGAACGACATGGCCTTGCCTGCGCCGATAAAGCCCATAATGAGCGGATACATGAGAAGCGTTGTGATGAACGTATTTTTCCAAAACTTCCACAATTTTTGCGTGCCGGGTAGAACATAGGCCGCAAGTGCAAGGGGGGCTAGTATGATACACATAAGCACGACCAGCTGTCGTATGCCGAGAACAAGTAGACCTATCAAAAGAGCAAGTACGACGGTACCGAACAAAGAAAGCATGCCTAGAACACCAAGTGAAATAAAGAGATACCCCGCAGCTCCTCCACCAACTGTGATCCAAAGGAGCATTTCTGTTATTGAGCTTCCCATGCCCTCGGGCGCACCAGTGGCCTCCGCATCACCTGCAAGCTGGAGGAAAACAGAGTGAATTAGGGCACCGAGATCATTCGTGAGGGTGACGATGAGGTGCATTATAGGCCACGCGAGGGCGATACCGAAGAGCACTATAGCAAGTCGAGGCATGAGCTTGCGGAGGGTATATGCATCTACTATTTGCCATCCGCTCGCCTCGGCAATGACCATAAATAGACCGGCTATGACAACAAGAGCTATGCCGATATTTCGAAAAGTGCTGGCTGCTTTTTGTGCGGCAGGTTCGTCGAATATAGACGTTGGGGTGTAGAGGAGTGCATTTAAGGCATTTGCTAGGCCGTCGGCTACGCCTTTCAGGCCGTCAAATACGGCGCAGCCGAGCCAGCGCAGCGAGGTGCCGGCTGGTAGTGGGCAGTTGTCTCCTGTGGCGCTGCCAGCTGCCGTGGTTGTGGTCAGGCTACCAGCGAGGTCGCTTATTTTGCTAGCAGCTTCGGCCAAGGCGGTGCGAATAGTGTCAACAGACGCCCCTGTATCGGTCGCTATGCAGGCGGCAAGAGCAGCGGTATATTCCTCTTTTGTCTGAGTGTAATACGCTCCCGCCGAACCGGCTTGAGCGAGGCACTTGTCGTACGCTGTGCTCACCTTGGTTATGCAAGCAGCGTAACGCTCCAGGGGCCCGTCACCTATGGGTGCCGAACCGCAGACTGCCGCGGTGATTGCGTCTTTTTCAAACGCCGTAGACTGCTTGGTAAACGAAGCAACGATGGCATCAGTAACTGTTTTTGAACTTTCGCGTAGTTTTGCGGCATAACTCACACAGTCACCTTCGCTTAAGGCGGAAATATTATACTTATAATATGTTTTTGAAGCGGACACGGTCCCGCTGCTACTGGAAGTAGTATAGACTGCAATGTAGCCGTCCTTATTTTCGTCTCCGGATGCCTGTTCTGCTTGGCTTGGGCTCGCCAACGCGCCCAGCGAACAGTACTGCTGCATACCCTGGAGCAGCTGGACATAGGTCATTGTATCGTCACGAGCAAGAGGAATCTTTAGAGTTCCCAAAAGCTGCTCAAATTTTTTCGGAATATCCTCTTGTCGATCCACAAGGTTACACTCATTGACCGAACAAGAGTAGCCGAGGGAAGTCAAAAAATCCTTATATGTGGACGCGGTATAGCCAAACGCCGTAAGGGCCGTCGTGAGGACGTCACCGCACCACTTTGAACTGTCTTTATCCAGTGTTAATGCTGTATCAATTGTGCCGGAGAGGCTAAAGTTTCCATTTATCCAGTTGCTGGTACTAGGTGTTCCTGTGAGCTTAACCTGTTCAGTATGTAAGCCTGAGCCTTCAACTCTTATACATTGTTTAACCTCCTGGCCATATTCATACAGCGTCTCTTGTTTACGGGCATCCGAAAGATAGTCCGCCGATGCGCGCCCGGGCATAAGCTGCGATAAGGGTACTAGGCTGCCAAGCAGAACAAGCAGGAAGAGCGTGATAAGAGGTATGCGACCAGCACGTGTGTTCATAGCGTTTATGGTATGTATTAAAACACGAAAATAGCGTACAGTGCCAGCGTGAAATTATCTGGGCTTTAGCTCAAGGACTTGGATGGGTACGCTTGGCTTGTATAAATACTCCAACCCCGTTATAGTTATAAAAAATGATGCGTACACTGAAATTCTTTTTCCTCGCCCTTTTTGCTGCGACGATCTGTCTAGGTTTTGCGGCGCAACAATCCGCCAGCGCGTATCAGGTACAGTGCCCCGCTTCAGAAGTAAATATTCCGGATGACCCAAAGAATCCAGGGGGAGACAGCCACAGCTGCTGCCCCCGCTACGTAAACGACAAAACGGCTATGAATTGCCTAACCGCCAAATACATCAACCCTACCGTGCGGCTGCTTAGCTTTATAGTAGGCATAGTTGTTGTGTTGGCAATCGTGGCTGGCGGAATACGGTATTCGTCGTCTGCGGGAGATCCGCAAAAAACTGAGGCCGCAAAGAAGATGATTACCAAGGCTCTATACGCACTCGTAAGCTACCTGCTCCTGTTTTCGGTATTGCAGTTCCTTTCACCAGGTGGCCTAAATGGGAAGCCGGTCGCAGGTCCGGCGAATGCAGAAACTTGTGCGCACTCATTCCTTGGTTTGAAACCCTGGTTTGCGTACCTGCCAGACAAAGGCACCGACTCAGAAGGTAAAGAAATTAACATGTTTGATGAAAATTGTCAGGTAGTAGGATTCCACCTATTGCCGGATGGTAGCGCAACCGGTAGCAATAAGAGCCACTTGCCTGTCGTTCTGCTGGCTATAGCAGATGACCTGTTGCGAATAGCCGGGTTGGTCGCTGTGGCGTTTGTGATTGTAGGCGCCGCCAAATACATAACGAGCCAAGGGGAGCCAGATCGTGCAAAACAGGCTCGGGATAGTATCATAAACGCCCTTATTGGGTTGGCTATAGCCATTG
>JAKPIL010000068.1 GCA_029549845.1 bacterium | reverse complement strand
TTGGCGGTAAGACT
This sequence comes from bacterium, assembly GCA_029549845.1. Taxonomy (GTDB): domain Bacteria; phylum Patescibacteriota; class Saccharimonadia; order Saccharimonadales; family UBA4665; genus JAGXIT01. Next base: position 1,970 of record JAKPIL010000068.1, on the reverse strand, counting down.
ATCGACATGTACCGCTGGAAAGCACTGATGTGCGAACCTTATTTCTGCGGTGTCGTGAAACTCGCTGACTGGCCCGAGGTTAATAATAACGGCTTGCATAAACCAATGATTACGCCAGAAGAACACGAGATATTGGTTGCGATAGCCAAGAACAAGGGCAAACGTTTCATCGTAGACCGCAACAATCCCGAATTCCTACTTTCTAATGAGGCGGAGTGTGCTGAATGTGTTCTTGCAAATAAACCAAACCCACGGCTGGTTGGCTATTGGCAAAATAACGGTGCAAAGAAAGGCTTCAAGCGTTATCGTCGTTACCGCTGTAGGGAGTGTAATCTGGGGGTGAGGCAAGAAGTATTCCACTCAGGAGTAACAGAAGAACTGACAAGTCTAATTCTTTCTGATGAGCAAAGAGAAAAGCTCAAGTCACACATGCGTAAGGTCTGGTCTAATCACGAGCTTGAACGTATGGAGAGAGCTAGGATAGCCCTAGGACGTGTACAGATGCTTAAAGACAAAAAGGGTAATGCAATGGACAGTTACTTAAGTGAGCAAGACCCTGAAATGAAGCAGGAAATCAAAGAGAAAGTAGAGGCACTAAAATTAGCAATTACTGAGGCCGAAAAGGTCGCAACTGAAGCCCAAGACTTCGAGAAAGACTTTGATGAGTTCATTGGCTACGCCTTTGACATCATGGATAACTTGGGTACGAAATGGTGGCAGGAAGACAAGGCTACAATGCGAGTATATAAACAAATGCTTTTTCCTGCGGGAATACAGCTCTCACCAGACAAAAAAGTTTATATACCAGAAATTAGTGCTATTTACAGATACGGTGGTACTAAAAAAGCCCCCGAAGGGGCTAATTTTACTAGACTGGAGGGCCCAGTGAGACTCGAACTCACGACACGAGGCTTAAAAGGCCTCTGCTCTACCGGCTGAGCTATGGGCCCGCGCTTGGGTAAGAGACAAAACCTGGCGGTTTTTTCTCATCGCGCCGGGCGAAAAGCGCGGTTTTCGCTCGGGCTGCTCTTTTTCCCTGTCAGTGATGGCCGCAGATAAGGAAATTAACTCCTTACATTATCTATATTTACGCCAAAAAGTCAACCGCGCTCGCAATACCGCTGCCTCTACATTACTACAACGTCACACCTGGGCTGGCCTATAGGTCGAAATTGCCCTCTCGCTCGGGCTGGTGGATTATTTCTTCGACGCGAAGCGTTTGGGAGCCACTGGGAGTAGCTACCTCCACAGTATCGCCCACCTTGTAGCCGAGCAGCGCACAGCCCACGGGCGAAAGCACGGATAGCTTATTTGCGGCTAGATCGGCATCTTCAGGGAAAACAACCCAGTAGGTTAGGGGTTTGCCAGAGTTCTCAGAGAACCGGACTTCAGAATTCATGGTTATGACATCGCCGGGCACGGCGTCTGGCGCGACTATATCGCCCTTTTCGAGTTCGGCCAGCAGCGCACGGTCAAAATCATCTAGAGGATACTTTTTGGCAAGCAGTCGCTGGAGCCTGTCGTAGTCAAACTGAGTAATTACTATGCGTGCCATTTTGCCTCCTTGTATGTCCCCAGTATACCACCTTCAATGTGCTGAGTACGGTATACTACAGTGGTACTATGCGCACAAAATCTCAACAACGAAAACTCCGGATATTTCTGCTCACCAAAGAAGTTGTTATGTACACATTGGTCGGTTTCAGTTTTGCGTTTCTTGCTCTGGAGCACCTAGAGCGGCTTTCGCACGAGCAGATGGTGGCAATAGAATGGTTTGAGGTTGGGTTGGCGCTACTTTTTATCACCGAGTTTGTTTTTGAGTGGCACTATGCGCGAGATAGGCGGCACTACCTGAAGTACCACTGGTTTTACCTCATTGCGGCGGTGCCGGTACCGACCACATCATTCGAAATATTGCGGGGAATTCGCCTCCTTCGTGTACTCAAACTCCTCAAAATATTTGCGCATCT
>JAKPIL010000083.1 GCA_029549845.1 bacterium | reverse complement strand
GGCGGAAAGAGGTGCGCAAACTGGTAGTCCTCCATGGTCGCTGGCGTGCCGTGTTCCCACGCACTAACCATCACGCCCATGCGAATGTGCGGGCAGCGTTCGTCCATGAGCATATTGAGCACGCTTACGGCGCCAGAACTGTGCCCTACCACAATATTGTCGGTAAAATCCCAGCCACTCCCGAATAAAAAGTCGTTATAGGTTTGTCTGTTTGGCGTGTGATTTTCTGGCAACAGCGGCGCCCAAACCTCATAGCCCGCGGCCTCAAACTTCTGCTTGAGCCACGGGAACCAGTTCGTTTCTGGGTTTGCATCTGTCCCATGCAGTATCACCGCGCGTTTCATATCCTAAGCATACCACAGCAAAACCACACCCCCGTGCTCGGACCCACACTCTTATCCGTACAATAGATTCTCATCTATGATAACCTTTTGAAATATATCTGTGTTGTATTTTTGCTATATTACAGATGTATTGTTGACCTAGCGTATTGATTATTGTATGGAATATGTGCTACACTAGTAGCGTATTAAGACGAAAAGGCTCCGAACGGCTAATTACCTAAGGATCCTTTTTCTTTTATAGTCTATTTTTTAGTTCTATTTTATTCTTGGTGCTCGGCTCATCGAGCGAAGCATAGAAGGTAGCAGATACCTCTTTGTGCAAAGATGATCTGTATGCGGAATTCGGGAAAAGTATTTTCTCAAATCTCCCCTCGGAGATTAGGAAATCGACCAACATTTTGTAATCACCATCGCCAGATACCAGAACAACTTTGTCGAAAGGCTCTTTTGTATACAATCGCTTCATGATGCTGAATATGATGTCAGAGTCAACATTACCCTTCTTTTTTCCAAGCATGGCGGCATTGTGCTGACGAAATACAAGTACAAATCCCGCTGACTGGATATGCTCATAGAGCCGTTGTATATCCGCACCTTCTTGGACGCATCCCAGGTAGTAAAACGCTTTCTCTACATCATATTTCGCATCGAGATACTTTCGAAATCGCTCGAGACTTATTTTCCATGGCTCGTCAGCATTCGTCGTCCCCAGGTGCAAGTTCTGGCCATCAATAAAAGCATAGTTTCGCAACTTTGGTGAGACGTTTTTCGTACCCACGGCTACGCTTCATGAATTAACGTGAACAGATCCGTTGTTGTAACGCGCTCTTGTTCGGTGGTGTCGCGGGAGCGGACGGTGACGGTGTCTTTAGTGTCTCCCTCTAGCGTGTCGAAGTCTACCGTTACGCAGTATGGCACGCCTATTTCGTCCATTTTGCGGTAGTTTTTACCGATGTTACCACTATCTATCCAGAGCACATCGCCCAGTTCTTTTTTGAGCATGGCGTAGATTTCACGGGCCTTGGCGACCAGCTCCGGGTTGTTCCTTGCCAGCGGGCACACGGCCACCTTCACCGGAGCAAGTTCGTATGGGAGTCGCAAAACCACGCGGTCGTTTTCGGTATCATGCCAGTAAGCGCTGCATAGCACCGCCATCACGGCGCGCTCCACGCCAAAGCTCGGCTCTATGACGTGCGGCACATAGGCTGCGCCGCCGTCTTTCGGGCGATATTCCATGCTCTTTTTTGATGCGTTCTGAATATTCATGAGGTCAAAGTCGGTGCGGTAGGCCAGGCCCATCAGCTCTTCCCGGCCAATTGGGTAATCAAACTCAAAGTCTATGGTGCGCTTGCTGTAGTGCGCGCGGTCGGCCTCGGCCACTTCTAGTTCATGCACGCTGCCTTCTGGCAAACCAAGGGCGGTAAACCATTTCTTACACTGTTCTACCCAGTGGTCAAAGCTCACTTCCCACGCGTCTGGGTGTACAAAATACTCTATTTCCATTTGTTCAAACTCGCGGCTGCGGAACACAAAGTCGCGCGGTGAGATCTCATTGCGAAAGGCCTTGCCCTGCTGTCCAATCCCAAACGGTACATCTGGATAAATGGTATCTACGACGTTTTTAAAATTCGTAAAAATCCCCTGCGCCGTCTCTGGCCGCAAGTACGAAATAGACGCTTCGTCGTCAACCGGCCCCACATTGGTCTTAAACATCATGTTAAATGCCCGGGCTTCGCCAAAAGTATTTTTCTGGCCACAGTTCGGGCATGTATCGGCCTTCTCGAGCTTATCAGCGCGGAACCTGCCGTGGCAGTTGCTGCACTCTACGAGTGGATCGGTAAATGTATCGACGTGCCCACTGGCCTGCCAGACCTTTTGGTTCATGAGTATGGCCGCGTCTACGCCGTACATGTCATCACGCTCGGTGACAAACATCTTCCACCACAGGTTCATGACATTACGCTTCAGGGCAACGCCATATGGCCCATAATCCCACGTACCAGCCAGACCACCATAGACATCACTGCCTGGGAATATAAACCCGCGCCGCTTGCACAGGCTGACAATATCTTCTAGTTTCACACCATTTTCCGCACCAGTTTTTTGCTCAATCATACCCACATCATACACGTGCCACCCCCTAAAATCCACTGGCGTTCTCTTAGATTATGCTATAGCATGAGTTAAGAGAATGAGTAGAAACCCGACAACCAGCAAAATCATAGACGAGATACTCCTTTTTGGGGTCACGGGCACTGCCCTGGCCGGAGGTCTGCTAGCGCCAAACCTACTCATTGCACTCGATAAGCCCCTGCGAAAGTTTTGGAAACATCTTGACCAGCGCGAAAAAGAGCGTGAGCTACAGCGTGTCATATATGGCATGAAGGCGCATGGTTACCTCGCCGGCGAGTATGAGCACGGCCTGCAACTTACCCAAAAGGCCAAGGACCGCCTGCTGCAGATTGAGTTTGATTCGCTCACAGTCGAGCCACAAAATGCCTGGGATAAACAGTGGCGGATTGTCATATATGATATACCCGAAGCGCGCAAGGCTGCCCGTAACGCCCTGACTGAAAAGTTGCGAGCGTACGGCTGCTTCCAACTCCAAAAAAGTACCTGGATCACCCCCTTTCCCTGTCGAAAAGACATTGCAGCAATTGCCGCGAACTATGACGTGGATAGCTACGTGACATACTTCGAGGCAACAAATCTCGATAATGCCGCCCCACTCATCAAACGCTTCCAGAAAAAGTATCCTCACACCAAATTTTCTTAACTCATGCTATAGCATAATCTAAGAGAATGATGTGAGAGGCAGTGCTTAGACTGAAGGTGCTTAGACTGAAGGTGTTTAGGCTGAAGGCGTTTGGGATGGCGGTTTTGGGCTGGAGTGTGCGTAATGGTGTATGTGGTAGTGCAAGCGAGAATGTGCGTAATTGGCCGAATTTATATGCGCAGGTAAAGGTACGGACGATACACATTGGGGTATGAGTGGGTACGCGCGGAGGCTATATACGCAAATGCAGCTGGCGGAGGGTTTGGATGACGGGCACGCAAAACAGCGCAAGGCGGTCACTTCCCTGCACATGTGCGATTGCTCCAACCTGGTTTGTACTAAACAGGAGCCGTAGGTATTTGATTTCTGTGGCACCAAAAACACCGTCATCACGGGCCGTGAACGCCGTTGCGTCGTAGTCAAATTCGTAGCGTTTTGCAGCATCGAGCTTCGTGCCGGTAGTGTCAGTTTGCAAGTTTGGCGTGTGGCCGGCCAGCCGGAGCAGCTGCGCGCTAAACCACGCCCGGATGAAATCAACAGATACGTTTTGGTCATCCAGGACGAAAAACGTCTGTTCTAGCAGCTCGTAGTAGTCGCGCTCCGGCTCATCCTCGGTCACTTTGTGCAGTAGTTTCATAAGCTCATAGCCCAGCATGGTGCGGTCTATATCTTGCACAATTCGCCCATAGTGGCGAACCAGCCGCGACGACACCAGCGTACTCACGCTACCCCGCCCAGGTATGTACGTAATTTCACTGGTACTAAACAGTTCTATGCCGCCCGCCAGCTTGCTTTTTACCCTTCGTACGCCCTTGGCTATGAGGCTGAGTTTGCCCGCATCGGGCGTGAGCACCGTGACAATCCTATCGGCCTCACCGTAGTCAACCCGCGTGAGCACAATAGCCGTGGTACGCTGTTGGTTCATGCCGCATCTTTTCGTGCTTCGAGCACGGCGCTGCACAGCGCAGCGAGTGTGAGCTCAGACTTTACGAGCACTGCAGCAACACCAAGTTGATTCCGAAGCTGGTCATGGCCGGCAAGCTCATGGTTGAGGCGAGCAACAAGCAGCACCACCGGCACGGCTTGCCACTCTGCGTAACTCTTAAATTCGTATAAAAACTCCACACCGTTATGCCGAGCCATATCCATCGCTAGCACAACCACATCTGGCACCGCCGCATCGGCCGCTCGTACGGCCGCCTGGGCAGTCGCCGCGTGGTCTACCGTGTGGCCGGCTGCAGTCAGAGCTTTTTCGTACTGTTCTCTGAGAATACGGTCTGGTTCTATGAGGAGTATGTGCATGTGTTATACCAGCTGGAGCTGCCGACACGCCGGAAGCGTTGTGGCGAGGCCAGTCGCATTATGATATCGGGCAACGTGTAGTGTGCCTGCCACTGCCGATAGCAATCCTTCGGCTATAAACACCCCACTCGCCGGACCACTCACGAGCTCACCATACGGCTGTTGCGCCCAGCCGCCGAGCTTGCGCGCCCGCAGCAATGCCGACGCAGTCAGCTGCAAACCGTTACTATACCAACCCGTGACGATTCCATACCGCCCGCGGTGCGCACTCAGGCGCAGTGGCTGACCTGGCGCGTCATCTGCCTGGGAGTGCGCCGCAATGAATACCTGGCCAAGACTCAGCAAGGCAGACTGCAAAATGGCCTTGTCGCACATAACCGGCTGCAGCTTTCCTGGCAGCTCAAGTTCAAGCGGCACCGCCAACTGTTTCGCATACGGGCCAAGCTGCTGCATGGTGTCATACAGCAAGCTCGAAAGTGCCAAAGGCTCAAGCTCTGGCGTAGCCGTTCCACCCTGCAACCGCATCGCCAGTGTATATCCTTCGAGGAGTTGTAGGGAGCTCCGGGCAACATCATTCACTGCCCGCCACTGTTCTGGGCGATCCGCGGCCGGCAGTGCCTGAGCCTGTTCGCTCAACATAGCGAGTTGCAGCAAGGTGTTATTAACGCCGTCGGCTACGCTTATAAAAAGCTGCTCTTGTTCGTTAAATTTCACCCCTTGACTCCGCTGCACGCTCTACCCTCTCCAAACCACGGCTACACTATGTAATACCTCACCCTAGTATAGACGAGGCTCTCGTGCGTGCATATTGTGAAAATTATGGCGAGAAGCTAGCGTTTGGCAGGATAATATTGTTAAAGTCTGCCGCAAACTCGTTCGATTCGATCCATAGTTTCAGCGTTTTATCTCGCACGGGCAAGATGACTATACTCCCCTGTTTTGTCGACGTGATTTGCCCGTCTACCCGCACACCGACCGTCCCGGGAACTTTTGGTAATGCAAATGGCGTAACCGTCACCTTCCCCTGCTTTTGTAGGCTCTGATACTGCACGAGCGTCTGACTGTATGAGGTAGCCGCCACCTGTACTCGCAGTGCAAACACGGACTTCTGGTCACCGACCGAAGGCACAACATCTGGGTTAAAGTACGCATCCAGCGGTTGGCCCGACGCCGTCACTACATAGCCACTCCATGTTTTTGGATACTGCAACGACACACTCCCGTACGCCTCTGGTCCCGTATACGTTTTGAGTGGGTTCTTGGCTGCCTCTGCGTAATCTGCCGCGTCTTGCGCTTGCACGACCTTGGCATTTGCTGCAACCGCGGTTTTTATCTTGGCGTCGACGTTGCTTTTGTAGTCTTGGCGGCTCATAAAAGCCCAGCCGCCAAACCCAAGCGCACCCAGCAAGAAAACGCCCAGCAGCACCATAGTCACCACCGTTGCGACCGAGCCTCGTTCCTCACCCATGTGTTTCATACTGCTCATGGTAGCGCACTACACTGCTTCGGTGCAAGTGGTCAACGGTAGTTGTATAGAAATACGCCATTTTTTTCCGCATCGGCTCGCCTACCCGGCACCTGAAACGCCACACTCGCAAGCGGTTTTTTATACTGCTGCATGTGCGTGTCGAGCTTTGGCATAAATGAATCGAGTAAAAATACAAATACGCCGTCTGCTTCTGGCCACCGCATGCGCCAGTAATTACCCCACACTACGCGCACTTGCTTGCGGTAGCGCACCGTCCGTAGCCATGAAATGAACGCTAGAATAGGATTGAGCTCTATCCCAACTGCCTTGTAGCCCGCCTGCGCGGCCGCCAGCAGCACCTTGCCGTCACCACAACCAAGCTCTAGCACGGTCTGGCCTGGCTTGAGCGCAAGGAGCTCAAACGCAGTCTCGACCTGTGGCCGGAGCGTTGGCAAATACGGCGCACCCACAAACAGCACAAGCCCAAATGCAAGCACCAGCCCAGCCAGCACGCCCAGTAGCAGTTCCATCTATGCTCCCTTCGCGAGCTGTTTCTTCACTTCGTTTTCGGCGTGCTTCAGGTAGTGTTCTATTTCGCCTATGAGAACCTTACCCGCCTCGTGCAGCTTTAGGGCTTCGTCTAGCTGGATATCTTCCGCCTGGAGATGCGCCAATATTCCTTCAAGCTCCTGGGTCTTTGCCGCATAGTCAAACTGTGCAAAATTAGTACTCATTTTTTCTCCTTCATTGTTACCTGTTTCACCTGGGATGCCACTTTTCCATCTATAAACTCCACCTCAATCTCAAATCCTGCCCGCAGCTGAGCCGCCTGTTTTACCAGGTTAGAGCCAGCCCGTACAAGTGCATACCCCTGCCGAAGCGGACGATTTGGGTCGTAGGCTGCCAGGAGCTGCCGGGCGGCCAGGGCTTTTTGCTGCGCGGTCTGGGCAAGCCGTATGAGCTCTTCGTCGAGCCGCTCTGCGAGCATAGCCATACCCGTGCGCCGCCGCATGATGACTTGCGCAAGCTGTTCATTTAGCCGCCGCTCATATGCCCGCAAGTGGCGGAGCTCCTCGCGCTTGTCTGGTACCAGTAGTTCGGCGGCGTTACTCGGTGTGCTGGCGCGCATGTCGGCCGCAAGCTCGGCAAGACACACATCTACCTCGTGGCCTATAGCAACCAGTGTCGGCACACGGCTTGCCGCCACTGCCCGCACAACTCGTTCATCACTCCAGGCTGCCAGGTCTTCGGCGCTGCCACCTCCGCGGATCAAGACTACCACCTCAGGAACGGCGTCGGCCTCATTCACCGCCTTCAGCGCCGCCACAATCTCTGCCGGAGCCTGTTCGCCCTGCACGAGCACGCTGTAATGGTCTATGGCCAGGCCGCCCCAACGCGCACTGGTAATCTTTATAAAGTCTGCGTACGCCGCCGAGTCTCCCGCCGTTATGAGCGCCACGCGCCGCGGTGGGTATGGCAGCGCTCGCTTCCGGCTTGGGTCAAACAAGCCTTCTTTTTCAAGCTTCGCCGCCAGCAAGTCAGCCGCACGGCGCAGCGCGCCCTCACCCACCGGCACAATGGACTGCACCTGAAAACTAAAGTTATACAAAGGGTGCAACCGAGGTGACCCCACCACACGCACCACCATGCCATCTTCGAGTGGCCCGGGTAGCGCATACACCGTCGCGAAACACTTCAGCGAAGCTGCCTCGTCCTTCAGGTCAAAGTACACCCACCGGTTCTTGCTCACCCGAAAATTACTCAGCTCGCCCTGTACTTCCACGTACGGATAGGCGAACTCCAGCGTCTGGTTCAGCGCCGCCACAAAGTCGCTCACTGAAAAAGCAGGATTAACTATTTCCCTGTCACGTGTCACCATGTATTACCAATTATCATGTCACCATTATAAGCACATCTTCGCGACAGGATAAACGATAATCCAACACAACACGCTACTCAGTTTTCACCTCTACCGAGGGTGGCTCTTTCTGCCCCAGATGCTCATGGTAAAAATACCCACCCGGTATAAGCTGCACGCTTATAGCGAGTATGCGGTACATAATGGTCACCGGCAGGCTCAGCCTAGAAGGAATACCCGTCGCCGTCAGAGTCAGCGTCATGAGACCCTCGTACACACCAATCCCCCCGGGAAGAACACTTATGAGCCCCGCAAAGTTTGCAATTGCATAGGCTAAAATGACCGAGCCTATATTTACCCATTCGCCAAATGCCACGTACACCACATATATAGTAAGTACCTCCCAGGAGCTTGCCAGCATGGCCCACAGAAATGGCCGCTTCAGCTTGCGCCAATCACGGGTCATGAGCACATAATTTTCATGCATGTCGTCGAACACATGCCGAACTTTATCGGTATTGATAGCTTCTGGATGTTTTGGCCGCACCGCACGAATGATTCGGTTGAGAAGTCCCGTCATGTACGCAAACGAGCCCGATATACGTGCCTTGCTGCTAATGATAAAGCCTGCGGCGGCCGTCGCTATGACGACAACTGTTGCTATGGTGCCCGCCAGTAGCAACACAAGACTATTCATGTGCCCCTGAACCGCCAGCGCAAACACTCCCACCACAATAAGTCCCACAAAACTCAGGAAGTACAGCACCAGTTTGAAGAGCTGCACCGCCGAAGCCTTTGGCCCGGTAATATCAGCGCCCCGCATACGTGCACCAAAGTACGATATGCCGCTCACGCCGCCACTCGGGAACACCGTGTTCACATAGTTGAGCGCCAGCGCACTCTTGTAGAGTTCTTTATACGAAAGTTTGTTGCCCACTATGGCGAAAAGGTCGCGGTAGAGCCGCGTTTGCGCATCGTAGTTCAGCGCCTGTGTGACCGGTATGAGCAGCAGCGCCCACGCATTTACCTTAAAAAGGTTTTCAAACGTTTGTTCAAACTGTCCCCGTATAGCGAACACCAAAACCGCCAGGGCAAGCACCGTCGCCACGTTCAAAAGTATTTTCCAGTTCCGCCGTAGAAAAGATTGTTCTGCCACGAATGACATTATACTCTAACGCTGCCCGCGAAGCTTCTTAACGCCTAAACACCCGGCTTCGGCAATAGAAAACCAGCAGGGGTATGCGTTGTGACAGGATGCTCAGATGCTAGTACAGCCATTTGGCCCATAGTCATAGAATGACCGACTGGGAACCGTGGAGTCCACCCCTCTTTGTTTGGTGCATCAGGCAGCGTGACTGACATCGAAGGAGCACCTTGAAAATAAAGAGCGGGCTTATTGATAATGTCTCCTCGTTCCTCGAATACTTCGCGTGCTTTACGCCATGCTGTCGAAATACCTAAAGCTTCGACCGTTTTCAAGATGACCCCATCATAGGTTGTGTACGCTTCATCTCCAGCCCGAGTCATAGTAGCAGCAGTTACAAGAAATGATTGGTTATTGTCATCAAACCCAGGATCAGGAATACCATTCACCATTTCGCGTGCACTCATAACCTATGCATCCCCATTTTACATAGTAATGGATTTCTATTATACAAGCGTTGATTTGGTCTGTCAAACCATGTATAGTACTGCTAATGATTCAATCTGTGTGTATTTTGGGACGACAGCCGGCGCTGGGGCTAGCCGAGCTAGAAAGTCTGTACGGCGTAGCGGCAGTTGTACCCATTGGTAGCCACGCCGCCGGCCTGATGCTCGATATCCAGGATGTAGACTTTGCACGCCTTGGGGGCAGCACGCGCCAGGCGACCGTAGTCGGCGAAGTGCCCGGCACCAGCTGGAAACAGGTCGAAAAAGGACTCCTAGCATTTGCCAAGTCCACCGCATTTGCCCTTCCCACCTCTGGTAAGTTTCACCTGGGATTGTCTGCCTATGGTTTTGATGTATCCCCCGCCAAGCTCAACGCCCTTGGTCTCACGCTCAAAAAAGTTCTGCGCGCGCGGCACGATGGGTCGGTACGCCTGGTACCCAATAATGAAACAGAACTCGGCACGGCACAGGTTATACACCACGACCTCGTGAAGGAAAACGGCACTGAACTACTTATCATTGCAGCGGGCGACAAAACATACATAGCCAAGACCACCAGCGTACAAGACATTGCCAGCTACACCACGCGTGACCGCGAACGCCCCAAGCGAGATGCCCGCGTGGGTATGCTCCCGCCCAAGCTGGCGCAGATTATCATAAACCTCGCGGCAGGCCCAGCACACGACGGCCAGCTGACCATCCTCGACCCGTTTTGCGGAACGGGCGTAGTGCTACAGGAAGCGCTGCTCATGGGCTACGACGCATACGGCACCGACCTCGAACCCCGCATGATCGCTTACACCACCGAGAATTTGCAGTGGCTCTCCACTACCTACAACCTACCGCCTACAACCTACAACCTCGAAACCGGTGATGCCACCACTCACCACTGGAACTTCCCTAACATCCACCATCCACCATCCACCATCCAACAGCCAACATTCACCATCCACATCGCCTGCGAAACCTATCTGGGCCGCCCTTTCACCGAACGGCCTTCTTCTGCCATCCTTGCGCAGACAGTCACCGAAGTAAACCTCATCCTTAAAAGGTTTTTGCAAAATATACGGCCGCAGCTGGCGCCACACGCCCGCCTGTGCCTTGCCGTTCCCTGCTGGTTTGATGGCCGCGAGCAAAAACACCTGCCCTTACTTGCGCAGCTTAGCGGGCTTGGTTTTGAACGTGTAGAGTTTGAACACGCTGCCGCTCCCAGCCTCATCTATCACCGCGAGGGCCAAAGAGTCGGCCGCGAGCTCGTTACCCTCGTGGCGGTGTAGACTTCCCGTTCAGGCAAAACTATTTGCGACAGAGGCAGAAATAGATATAATCAACCCATAAGCTGTCTAAAGGAGTGTTATGAAGTTATCCATTCGCCGGTATGATCTTGTTATTGGTCTATATGTATTTGGTGTTATGGTCGCCGAACTCATGGGCGCCAAGACCTTTCCGCTTTTTACCATTGGCGGCCAGCATTTCAATGCATCTGTAGCTATTTTTGTACTGCCGCTACTGTATTCACTCACCGATGTTGTGGTTGAGGTGTACGGGAAGTCCCGGGCGCGTAGCCTCGTTTACACCGGTATAGCCATGATAGTTCTGCTCATTGGCTATACCGCGCTAGCCACCTCCCTGCCGCCAACCGCACGGTACGCTGGCAGCGAAGCCGCGTACGACCAGGTATTTCATGCCTCTATACGCATATCTATCGCCAGTCTCATCGCCTTTGCCGTGGCCGAGCTGTTCGACATAGCCGTCTTTTCGCGTTTGCGTCAGCGCATGCACAAAAAAGCCCTCTGGCTACGCACCAACCTGTCTAACTTCCTTTCATTTTTCATAGATTCAGCCGTGTTCCTGACCCTCGCATTTTACGCGCTCGGTACACCATTCGGCAGCAACGTTTCATTCCTCATAAGCCTCCTGCTGCCCTACTGGTTCCTCAAATGCCTCATGTCTGTTGCCGCCACTCCCTTGGTCTACGCTGGCGTTCGCTGGCTCAAAAACGCCAAGGACTAGCCCACGGACAAAGTCTACGCAGCTGGCACCCACACGCTCTCCCTCACAAAGCCGCAGGATCGCCTTGACTTCAGGGGTCGAAACAGATACAATACTTGGGAATATTTCATCAATCCTAGGAGTTTTCTATGTCACACGTGAAAGCTGGCGGTACCAGCAAAAATACTCGCGATAGCCAAGGCCAGCGCCTCGGCGTCAAACTTTTTGGCGGCCAAGCCGTTAAAACTGGTCAGGTTATCGTTCGCCAGGTAGGCGCAAGCAAGCGCGCCGGCGCCGGCACCAGCATGAGCCGCAACTTTACCATTCACGCTGCCAAAGATGGCACCGTGAAAATGGCAAGCCGCAAGGTCCGCACCTTCTCTGGCCGCTCCGTCCGCCGCACCGAAGTCACCGTAGAGTAAGCAAACGCCGCCTCCACCCGCACCTAAAAGGCCAAACCTTGCCTTTTTCTAGACCTCTAAATCACCGCCCCGAGCACCTTTCGTTTGTTCACTTACGCCTTGCTACAATAATTCCTAATACCCAAGCAGATCCAAAACAGTACACCGTCATATCCTAGGCCGCTTTACGTGCAGCTCGGATTTTTCTAACTTCTTCGCGTATTATTCTTGTACTTACGCCCAGTCCGTGCGCCTCGCGATAGTCAGGGAGGAATTCTTCATGAAAATCCGTCAGGTCACCCTGCTTCGCCTGAATATCCTCGAGCCACTCTCTTACACCTTGCCTAAGTCCATCTTTTCCTAAGCGCTCCGTAGTTTCCCTCAGGGGAATATCATGATCTGAAACGTCTGACGCTTTCAACTGGTTAGAAAAATCCACGAACTGTTTCGCATGCTCAGGGTACTTTGCGTACGGTAACGGTTTGAGAGCCATTAGTAACATTGCGTTCCTCATACCCGTACTCTGCGCTGTTTTCGCCAAGAAAGATGAAAGCGCATCGCCTTCTTTGAGCGCAGAGGCCAAAAAGTCTTGCGTTAACTTTGTCCCAGTCGCAAATGATAAATCAGTAAATAGGAACTTGATGTCTTGATATCCCTGTCTATCCCCCGAAACGAACTCAGCCTTCCGTTCCTCCACATTTAGCCCAAGCTGGTTATGAGGCCCGAAGACCATCTGCTTCTGAGTGTGACCATACTCATGCCTTACTATGGCATAAATATCCTCGATAGACCTTGCAGCATGTTCATCAGTGGGCATAGGGTCACCTTTGAAATATTTCAATAATGCCAATGCCTGTGGGGCGCGGAGATATAGCTCTTGCCCGTTCTCGCCATGCCTCCTTACAAATGCAGCGGGCAGGGGTCCAAACTTTTCAGCAAAGCGATCAATATATTCATCATACGGTTTAGTCAGTCTTTCGTCTTCGGCACTCTGAGCCCTATAAGCATCGCTTGCTTTTTGAAGCTCGAGACTGTATTCCTCATTTTCCTCTTCCGAATGCTTTGAGTAGTCCCAGCTATAATCCGGGTGTCCAATTTCGGGGCGAATTTTAGCACAATAAATGTCTACCTGCTCTGCCATCCCCATCACTTTGACCTTAAACTTACTTTCCGTGTCTTTAGTTAAGTTCAAAGCCTTTCTTTGTGCCTCCAAGAACGACCCTTCGCCATCTTGTTCTAGAACTGCTTGCACTTGATCGCTCAAATAAGCGTCAATATGAGCTTCGATAAATGCTTTTGCCTCGTCTTCCTCAGGGTTGTTAGTTTCTTCTACGTAGCGATTGCGACTATGCGGATCGGCACCAGCGATGTCATTGACAGCTAAGGACTTTGTTCCCGCAAGCATACATGCGATATCAACCAGTGATTCACGTTCTGCCGATATCAGATTCCTATCTGCATTTGGCTGCCGGCCCCTTTCTTCATTTGAAACCCATGATTCAGCTATAGACGTAAGCATTATTGTATGGGCAGGACGACTGAAGAATTCCGGCACAAGCTGCATGTCCTCCGCGATTTTACCTGCGGCAGTTAGTACATCCGCCGTACGCTGCTCAAGAACGTCTCCTGTCAGTCCCTCACCATAACCTGCCTTCAATGAGCCACTCACATCAAAACCAAGATCACCACATCTTTCAAGACCTTCATGAAGCAGCAATCTGTAGTCAGGGCTATGATGCTGTTCTTGTGCTTGTATTGGCGATGGGGCTTGTTCGTTCATTTTGTTTTAGTTCCTATGTTACATATTAGCATAAGCTTTATAAAAAGTCAATTATGGGTTGTGGGCTATTTGTATTTAAAAAGCCCCTGGTGGGGCTTTTTGTGTAACAGTGTATGTTTGCTATATACCAAGATGGTATTTTATGCGGTCTACGACGTCGCTCATGACGACTTGGCTCTTTACCATGTAGTCATCGACCCCAAGGCCTTGTGCGCGCTGTTTGTCGCTGTCCTGGCTGAGCGCAGTGAGCATGACTATCTTTAGGTTGGCGGTCTCTGGAGTGTTGCGTAAAATGTCCAGCACATCGAATCCACTGATTTTGGGCATCATGGCATCGAGCACGACCAAGTTTGGTTTGTATTCGCGTGCGGCGGCCAGGGCTTCTTCGCCATTGGCGACCCTTCTTACATCGAAACCTTCTGCCTGCAAACGGGTCAGATATGTGTTGGCAAGTGCATCATCGTCCTCAACGAGTAGGATCCGTTTAGATTGAGTTGTAGCTGTTGTTTCTTCCATACTGCTCATGGTACTTGCATAAGAGACAAGAGTCAAGGGGAGGAAGCGAGAGGTTATAGGTTAAAGGTTAAAGGTTTTAGGGTGGAGGAGAGTCTTGGCTCATGAGTCAAGAGTGCGGCCGTAGGCCGCTAGTAATCCGTCGCGCAAGCGACGTTAACTAGTGGTGGCCATGCGGAAGCTCCTGGCTCAGACGTTGTCGGCTTTGACAACTTCCGTCAGGCGACAAAACTTGTTTGAGTGGAGGGGAGATTGCCTGGGGCAATCTCCCTGGAATGAGTTGTTTTGTTGGTTGTCAAAACGAGCAACAGCTGACCAAGAGCTGAAGCTTTTGGCCGAGGTTTCTCGCTTCCTCTTTTCTGGTAAAAGAGGAAGTCGCCGTGCGGGGGCGAAACCCCGCATTCTATAAAGCCGACAATCCAGGAGCTCTCATGAGGAAATGAGGTGAAAGATGAAGAATGGGGAGATCTTTCGACTTCGCTCAAGATGACGGTGGGTATGCTAAAGGCAGGGGAGATCTCTCCACTGCGGTCGAGATGACAGGAATTGAGGCTGAGCGCGAGCTGCGGTACTATGGGAGATCTCTCCACTGCGCTGACTACGTCAGCTGCGGTCGAGATGACAGGGGGAGGGTTGGTATGATGACAGGACTGGAAATGGTGAGGACTATTTGCTCTTTAGAGCGGCAATGAAGCCCTGGAACATGGGGTGCGGGTGGTTGGGGCGGCTCTTGAACTCCGGGTGATACTGGCTGGCCATCAGGAACGGATGGTCAACACCTTCTATAACCTCAACAAGTCCGTTATCTGGGTTCATGCCACTGGCCGTAATTCCCCAGCTTTCATACTCATCAACATATGTGCCCATAGCCTCATAGCGGTGCCTGTGCCGCTCTACAATATCTTGGGTTCCGTACAGCTTCGCCGCAAGGCTTCCCGCCGCAAAATGGCACGCATAATCACCAAGCCGCATGGTGCCGCCAGTGTTTTCCTTGCCCTTTTGGCCTTCCATGGTGTCTATAACTGGCGTGGTTGTGGCTGGGTTTACCTCTGTCGTATTCGCATCTTCATGCCCATGCAGTCGGGCTGCTGCTATCACCATCATGTGCAGTCCGTAGCATAGCCCCAGGTACGGCAGTTTGTGTGTGAGCGCGTACTGCGCCGCACGAATCTTGCCTTCTACCCCGCGTGAGCCAAAACCGCCAGGCACCACAATGCCATCGACTGCCTGCAGGGTGGCCGCAACCTCATCATCGGTGGCTGCTTCTAGTTTAGGTGCATCAATCCAGCTTATATCTACGCCAACGCCATTTGCCCAGGCAGCCGCACGGATTGCCTCAAACACCGACATGTACGTATCTGCATTGTCGAGGTATTTTGCAACTACGCCAACCTTGACGGTGCGTTCGGGTTTTGCAAGAGCCTGGTCTACAACCGCTCGCCAATCGCGCAAATCTGGCTTGGTCACATCAAAAGAAAGCTGCCGGCAAATAACATCGGCAATACCCGTATCTTCAAGCGTGAGCGGCACCTGGTAGATGGTCTCAGCATTTGGCAGGAGTGCAATAGACTCGGGCTGCACGCCCGTAAAGAGGCTCAGCTTTTCCTTGATGCCTTCTGGCGCCTGTGTCTCGCTGCGGCACACAAGAATATCTGGGGCAATTCCCAAGCCACGCAAGTCACGTACCGAGTTTTGGGCCGGCTTACTCTTGAACTCATGGCTTGCACCAAGGTACGGCATGTACACAACGTGCACAAACAGGCAGTTCCCTCGCCCAACGCGCATACCAAACTCACGAATGGCTTCTAGGAACGACAGACTCTCGTAGTCCCCTACGGTGCCGCCTATTTCAACAATATGTACATCAAAACCCTCAGAAGCGGCTATGATGTGCTCCTGAATTGCCCGTGTGACGTGTGGAATAATCTGTACTGTATTGCCCTCGTACTTGCCATTGCGCTCAGCTTCAATCACGCCCAGCAGAACGCGGCCGCTCATGAGTGAACTTTCGCGCGTTAGCTCTTGGTCGAGGAACCTTTCGTAGTGGCCAAGGTCTAGGTCGGTCTCGGCGCCATCTTTCGTCACAAAACACTCACCGTGCTCACGCGGGTTGAGCAAGCCGGCATCGACATTCAGATATGGGTCGCATTTTTGGAGGTTTACAGAGAGTCCGCGAGCTTTAAGAAGGTTGCCAATGGAGGCTGCCGTAATGCCCTTCCCGAGCCCCGAAAGCACGCCACCTGTTACAAATACAAACTTCGTTTGCTTCTCACTCACGCTGTACAACTCCCCTCGTTTATCCCATCAATCATACGCTGTATTAGCCGCTAGCGCAAGCAGTGTACGTCGCTATTGCTTGAGCCTAAAGCTCTGTGGCAATGTTTTAGTTCTGCCACCCCAGCCAGTCCTGGGCGGCTTGGAGTTGGACATCGTTTTTGTTTTTGATATCGTCGTCAGAAGGCTTTACCGTTTGGTCGGGCGTAATTCCCTTTTTATCAATATTTGTGCCCTTGGGCGAATACCACTTGCCTACCGTCACTTTCAGTGACCCGCCATCGTCAAACGGTATAAGTTGCTGCACAACACCCTTACCGTAGCTCTTTTCGCCGATAATGCGGGCGTGTGCTTGGTCGCGCAGCGCAAGGGCTGTGATTTCTGATGCCGAAGCCGAACCGGCGTTCATAAGCACAACTGTTTTCATACCCTTGAGCACTGGTTCACCGCCCGATACGCGGTATTCTTCCGAAACCACGCTGCCGCGCCGTTGCTGGGCGACCGTCTCACCGCTATCGAGCCATAGCCCACTAAGCCCCACAGCAGCCGAAACTTCCCCGCCAGGGTTGTCGCGCAGGTCAAGAATAACCTGTTTTACGCCCTGCGCCTGGAATTCACGGGCCGCCTTAGCCGCCAGCTCATCGGTGTCGTCGCTAAACTGGCTCACCTGCATGTAGCCAATGTTTCCATCGAGTACTTTTGATTCGACCGAAGGAACGTGTATGTTGTCACGCGTAATAGTAAAGTCAAGCTGGTCTTTACCGTCACGCACAATGGTCAGCTTCACTTGTGTGCCCTTTTTGCCACGGATCTTCAGCACCGCCTCTGTAGCGGTCATGCCACTGGTGGTTTTGCCATCTACGGCTACAATGATGTCCTTTGCCCGAATCCCGGCCGCATCGGCAGGAGAACCACTGATGGGAGCGACCACGACAACACTGCCATTCTGATCAAGCTCCAGTTTCGCGCCTACGCCAGATATAGTGCCTTGCAGGTCATTGCTAAACTGCTCAGCCTCAGTAGCGGTAAAAAACTCTGTGTACGGGTCTTTGGTACTCTGCGCCAAGCCGTGTTTCAGGCCATCGAGCACCTGCTGCTCGGTGAGTTTACCATTGTAGTTATCTTTGAGCGACTGATACACCTTATCGACCTGGGTATAATCAAATTTTTGCGGCAAACCGGTGCGCGACGCGTAGTCCGCGGAACCCCCGTGCCAACGCTGCCCCACCAGAACCCCTCCCGAGAATACTGCCAAGCCAACCCATATAAATACAAGTCTTTTGAGCGTCACAGCTCGCGCTGCCTGTTGCCACCATGTTTCTTTCTGCATGTGGTTACAGTATACAGGATTACTCGGCCCATGCGCTACAATGAGTGCATGTCAGAATATAACATCCAGGAATGTTCCGCCAGTGAGTATGCAGGCATCTGCCACGATGTAGCACGCACTGCAGCTGAGCCTGTGTCGTTTTTGCAGGCACCGTTTTACGGCGCGCTGCAGGCAGCAAGCGGCAAAGACGTTGTGTACTATGCCATTCATAAAGACGACGAGACGGTTGGGTGCGGTCTTGGTGTGGTATACCGTGCGCCAGGAGGACTGCGGTTTTTGTACTGCCCATATGGCCCGGTGGCCCACGCCTGGAATAACGACCTCGTGGCTGCACTTGAGGCGTTTTTCCGCCCGGTAGCCGCAAAACTCGGCTGTAGCTTCGTGCGACTCGACGCCGATGGGGTGAAGTCCACCTCTGTCAAAAAACCCATCCCAAGTAAAATTGCTCGCACCGCCAGCCTGCAACCGCGTGCCGAGTGGGTGCTAAACATAACGCCACCCGAAGATGACCTCTGGATGGGATTCCACAAACATGCCCGCTACAATGTGCGACTTGCCGAGCGTGCCGAGGCCATCACGACCGTGTATAAACCCAGTGAAGCGCCACTCGAAACGTTTTATACACTCATGAAAACCACCAGTGAGCGAGACGGGTTTGGCATATTCGACCGGGCATACTATGAGTCATACCTGCGGACACTCTCTGACGAGGACGGATTCATTGTGCTCGTAACCATAGATGAAAAACCAGCGGCGGCAGGCCTGTTCGTTATGTACGACAACCAGGCCCACTATGTGTTCGCGGGTTCAAGTAATGACTTCCGAAAGATTGCCCCCGCCTACACGGTTATATGGACCGCCATGAAAGAAGCCAAGGAGCATGGGTGTACCCTCCTCAATTTTGGCGGTGTAACAGACGACGTAAAGGGTCATGACCTGGGTGGTGTGACAGGCTTTAAGCAACGGTTTGGCGGCTACCGCGTGGAGCACGCGAAGCCCGTTGACCTTGTCTACAAACGACTACCCTACCTTTTGTTCAAAGCATACAAAACACTTCGGTAGGGACTACTACCTCGGGCGCTGACTAGTTAAAATAAATGTAGGTCAGGTTCGATGCCATGCCCGCGCTGACAAGCATTTCGCTGTAGTGACCGTTGAAGTCGTAGTTGTACTGACTGATCCAAATGGAACCATCGGCATTAACTGCCTCGACCCACATAACGTGCCCGTAGTAGCCAACGTTCCACACTGCCACAGAGCCAACCTTTGGTGTTGAGCCAGTTGGGATACCAGCACGTGCAGCATTGCCTGGCCACTGGTTTGCGTTGCCCACGCCACCCCAGTACGGCATATATCCATACGTTTGGAAAACCTTCCAGGCGGTATAGCTAACACATTCGCGGTTGTACATGCCCCACGGGTCTACAAGGCTGTCTTGGGAGGCATTTGCCAGGTAGGCTGGGTAGCCGCCGTGGCCCGGGTCCCCGGCCGTAACACCGCTGGCAGTACCTCCAGAGAGGCGACGGTTCGCAGCAGCCTGCGCGGCCCGCAGCTCTGCCACTTTACTGTTGTTGGCTTTGATCATTGCATCGTATTCAGCCTGTTTGGACTCGTTAAGGTTCAGTAGCTCCCATTGCTTCGTCCTCTCGGCGCTGAGCTGGCTCTGCTGAATCTGCATATCTCGAATGAGCACTTCGACTTTAGCCTTTTCGGTTTGTAGCTGAGCCTCAAGCTCGGCAATCCTTTTGAGCGTATCCTGCAGCTTTGATTGGACTCTGCTGCGGTATTCCTGTTTGTCGACATAGTCGCTAAAGTTATCGCTACTGGCGAGCATTTCAAGTGAGCTGGGTGTGCCATCGACATACATGGCCTTAATGTCTTCCGCCAATATGCCGCGCTGGCGGTCTATTTCCGCCTGGGCCTCAGCGATTTGCTTCTGTAAACTCGCTTGCAGATCCATATTGGCATTCAGCGAAGCCTGGAGGGCATCAATCTGCTGCTGCATTTTCGTGATAGCATCGGCGTAGCTGGTAGCCTGTGCCTCAAGATCCCCTAAAACCGCTCTATTCGCATCGTTTTCGGCAGTGAGCGCTGTTATTTGTGCCTGGTAATCCTCGGCGAAGACAATTCGCTTCAAGCTTGGCATAGCCGTGCCAGAGGCAAGTACAAAGCAGCTTACCGCAAGTAAACTAACCCGTGCGGAGTGCGACAGATGACGAGGAACAGACTGAGAGACTTTTTTATGCATGTTTTTGTATGTTTTTACGAACATGCTTATGATATCACAGGTATGCAAGCTTTTTCAACCCTCCGTTATGTAGTTGTAGCGACTCCTCGGTGTAAGCGAGGGCCAGAAAAACCAGTTTCAGGTGTGTATTGAAACTGGTTTAATGATTTACAGGGTAAGTTCCCTGCTCTATTTTTTCGGCGTTTTGAATTTGAGATACCGCTGCGTGGCAATAACAGAAGATGCAGCACCTATTAGTATACCAAGCGTAAGTTGCATGAGCAACAGTCGCCAGTAATGCTCCTGAAAATATAGCTGACTATAGCTGATATCGAGCAAGCCAAAGCTGGTCGCCTGCAGCGAGCTAGAGGCAGTAATAAAGAGTGCGTTAATGATGAGCACCGAAATAATTGCCGACAGCACGCCGTAAATGATGGTCTCGACCACAAACGGCGCCCGAATATAGCCAGTACTTGCACCAAGTAAACGCATGATCTGCAACTCGTCGCGACGGTTGAAGATAGCCATTTGAATCGTGTTGAAGATAATCAACACCGATATGAGTGCAAAGATACCCACTGCAATAATTCCCGCGCGCTGCAAAATGTTCGTCGCGTGCGTAATTTTATCTATGGTTGCGCGTCGTTCTCCGCTGTCCGAAATGGGGTCTGACTGAAGCTTTTGCCATTGTGGCTTCGTAACGAGTGACCGAATTTCGTTCATTTTATTTAGGTCGCGTGGTTTTATTTTGATAGTCGCTGGAAGCGGGTTATCTGTTTCATTTATAGCCGCAAGCAGCTTATCGTTGTTTGCATTTTGCGTTATGAATACTCTAAGCGCAGCCGACTTATCCAGATAGGTCACATCCTCAACATTCGGAAGCTTTTCTATGGCCGCAACGAAAGACTTTGCCTGCGCCGATGTAACGCCGTCCTTCAAGTACACCGATATATCGATTTTGCTCGTTATCTGCTCAACCTGATTGCTAAATGTTGCATTTACGATAAGCGAAAACAAAATGATGGTTAGAGTGATAATCATAGTTGCCATTGCAGCAACGGCAAGCCACGCATTGCGAATAAAATATACAAAGCCCGTCCGGATAATACGCCCAAACGTTGTCCGACGCCGTCCCATTACATTCGCTCCCGTGGTATTGGTGTTTTTTCTGTATACTGCGCGCTTGCACGGTCACTCGCTATTTCGCCGTTAGTAATGGTTATGACGCGTCGCTTGAGTTTATTCACAATGTCTTGATTGTGCGTCGTAAGCAGTACGGTGGTACCGTAACGGTTGATTTTTTCAAGCACGTTTATGACATCCCAGGCATGTTTGGGGTCAAGATTCCCTGTGGGCTCGTCTGCGATGAGGATCTTTGGCTGGCGTACAATCGCGCGCGCAATCGCCACCCGCTGCCGTTCACCACCGCTGAGTTCTACAGGCATACGCTTCGCTTTATCCTTAAGATTCACTATTTCGAGCACGCGCGGCACGGTGTTGTTGATTTCTTTTGTGCTGACGCCCACAATCTCAAGCGCAAATGCAACGTTTTCAAAGACCGTACGGTTTGGCAAAAGTTTGAAGTCCTGGAACACCACGCCTATTTTGCGGCGCAGCAGCGGAATGTCTTTATCTGGGAGTTTGTCATAATCTATGCCGCCAACAATTATTTTTCCACTGGTAGGGCGCTCTTCCCGCGTGAGGAGCTTCAGCAAAGTCGACTTCCCCGCTCCACTCTGACCCACAACAATAACGAATTCCTTTGGCTCCACGTGCAAACTAATACGGTTTAGTGCCGCGCCCAAATTCTTGTTATACGTCTTCGTTACCCGATCCAGTAGAATCATTAGCACTATTATAGCATGTCCACTCTGAGAACTAGCCCCGGCCTATTTACCCCGACAAAGTCCGCAGGTGAAGATACGGTCAAGACACGGAGTAGGTATGTTACTCGCCGAGGGTGTGGTCGAGGTAGGCGGATATGAAGGGGTTGAGGTTGCCAGAAAGTACGTCGTCTGGGTCGCTGGAGGTGTAGCTTGTGCGGAGGTCTTTGACCTGTTTGTATGGGTGAAGCACGTAGCTGCGAATTTGGTTTCCCCACGCCGCTTGCTCATTTGGCCCCTTCAGCTCGCTCACCTTTTCGGCATGCTGTTCTAGCTGAAGCTGGGCTAGCCGCGAACGCAGGATGGTCATGGCGGTCTCACGGTTTTGAAGCTGCGAGCGTTCGTTTTGTATAGCGACTACAATGCCCGTTGGCAGATGAGTTATGCGCACCGCAGAGTCTGTAGTGTTCACACTTTGGCCGCCGTGACCACCACTGCGGTACACATCAATTTTTAAATCTTTCTCGTCAATTTCGATAGCTTCGGGCGTATCGATTTTCGGCATTATTTCTACCTTGGCAAAGCTGGTTTCCCGGCTTTCGGCATTGAATGGGCTCAGCCGCACCAGGCGGTGTACACCGTGTTCGCCCTTGAGCTTTCCATACGCAAACACCCCTGTTATTTCTAGGGTTGCACTCTTTATACCACCCTCGTCCGCCGCAGACTCTTCTATGATAGAAACCGAGTAATTTTGTTGTTCAGCCCAGCGCACATACATGCGTAGGAGCATGCCCGCCCAGTCCTGTGCGTCACTGCCCCCGGCGCCGGCATGCAGGCTCATAATGGCAGCGTATTCGTCGTACACACCAGCAAATTTGAGCTCTTCCTTGAGTTCCTCAAAGGCGACCTCTGCGGCCCGCACCTGAGCAGCAATTTCTGCCTCCATGGTTGTATCGTGCAAGCCAAGTAGCTCCACCGCTTCGTCTACGGATTGCTGTATGCCCTGCCATGGCTGCAAGCGCTTTTCTAAGCCGGCCTGTTCTTTTACGACGCTCTGCGCTGCATCGGCGTTTGCCCAAAAATCTGCAGCCGCCACCTGCGTGTCGAGCTCCTGCTTCCGGGCGAGCAACTGCTCGAATTGTATGCGTGCAAGCGCATCGGCTACAGCTGCCTGCAAAGTCTCTGCGCGGGTACGTAGTTCGTCCATCTAGACTCCCTGTTGCCAGAGTACGGCAATCTGTTCGTTCAGCTCATTGGCCAGCTTTGGATTGACGCTGCCATACACTCCTAGCCCACCAATCCCATCTGTAAACATTGCCCTGGTTGCATCTATAATATCCTGTTTTGTGACAGCCCGAATACGCTCGGGAACCGCATAGTAATCATCTATGT
>JAKPIL010000024.1 GCA_029549845.1 bacterium | reverse complement strand
CAGATAGCGTCGAAGCGACTGTTCCACCGTAAAGTGTTTATTGCCGCGCCCATTCATCATCACTTTGAAGCACTCGGCTGGCCAAAGACAAAGGTCACTATGCGCTTTTGGGTTGTTGGCCAGGTCTGCGCCGCCCTGGGCGTCATCCTCGCCCTCATTGGCGGCTATATTTAAGCCTGTTGTTTTACCCTTTCGTGACTCATGTAGGAAAAGTAGAACATCTGACGGAATTCACTCAGCGTCGGACCGGTACACGTCTGGAGCATCAGCCGTGATGGGCCGCTGTAGTCGAGTACCGATGTATCTGTAGGGTTCACTACCTCGTGGCTAGTTAGTTTGTAGGCAATCACAAACCCGTTGTCTGTCGTTACATACGCGAGCGCGTCTGGCTGAATCTTGAGCAGCGGCCCAAACACCCAGTTAGTGGCATGCCCATATATAAATGTGTTGCCATCACGGGAGTTTGGCCGTTTCGAGGCGGTATCGAACTGCACTTTATCGTTACTGAGGGTCCATGTATTGGTGCTTTTGTCGTATGCGCCGTCAATGATGGGCAAGTTAACGCCCAGGCTTGGGACTTCTAGCTTTACTGGGCGCCCAGCGGCGTAGGGTACGGGTGGTTTTATGCCGGAATAGTCTGGCAACGAAGCCGCGTACACTTTTACCTGCTTGTCATACTCACGGAACGACAACGGGTACAGTGCAGCGCAAAACAACACGCCCATAATAAGCACGTACACCGCTCTACCTGCTGTCCGACCGAACCGATGTTTTCCACTCGACATAATTACTTATTATATCATATTTGTAGAACGTTTGTCACGGCGTTATGACACGTGCTATAATCACCTCTGTTATGCGCGGGTGTCGTATAGCGGTTATTATCCCAGTTTTCCAAACTGGTGATCGGAGTTCGACTCTCCGCACCCGCACCAATTTCGTACATGCCATGAAAACCTCTCAAGAAGCCATTTTTGCTATGATAATCGAATGAAGAATCTTGAGCTAGCATATCTAGCCGTTGCCTACGGAATGGCTGGAATCATGTTTTACACCAGCAGGCACAGCACCTTTCCTACGTTAAGCCATGTTGCAATAAGCCAAAAACTGACAAGACAAGTGTTTTTCTGGGGACTAACGACCAGCGGCCTGCTGTTTGCGATCTTGATGTATGGCTGGGCTATACCACACTTTTCACTAGGAGTAGGCGTTAAGGTTCTGGTGGGCTTACTTGTAGCTTGCCAAGTCCTCACGGGATTATTCCCCATAGAGGATAAGCGGCTACACCGCATGCATCTTATCTTCGGGTCCGGACTAGGGCTATGTATGTTTATCTTACTTATTGTTCTAGCATTGAGCCCTACCATTCACCAGGTAGCTCGCCTAGCTGATGGGCTACTGGCATTATGCATGGTGGCCTTATTCACTACTGCAAGATGGGTAAAAAATGGCAACTATCTGCGCTATGAGAAGTTATTTTTTGGTTTTTGGCACCTTGCCATATTCACGATAGTTTACGTAGGGTAATGTTCTTATACCATTATGGGCATGTCTCTACTCTGGGGTGTAAGTTTATGTATGTTTTCGCTATACTCTGAGGAGGTGCTATGCCCTGGTAGCTCAGATGGATAGAGCAGAGGACTTCTAAGCCTAAGGTCGCTGGTTCAAGTCCAGCCCGGGGCACCACATAAAAAACCAGCCAATTGGCTGGTTTTTTATGTGCGATTTTTCGAGAGAGGCTGTGTGATAAGGCACTAAGCGACTGTACATACATAACCTTCCTTTGAAAATCCCAGGTGAACGTGTACGCTGTTAGTATGTCATCCCCGGTGAAACGGCTGAATTTCTTTGAAAAACTACTGAGCAGGATTGACCAGTCCCAACGGCGGCATCGTAGTCTCGCATTTCCGTATGCCGTCATAAAGAAATACAGCGACGACGAAGCGAACTATCAGGCTGCGCTCATAGCATATTACGGGTTTATATCCCTCTTCCCGTTGCTCATTGCAGCGACAGCTACATTGCAAATACTTGGCCAGAATAAGCCCGCGGTGCGGGAACAATTTCTGCAGAACGTCACCAGCTACTTCCCAGCACTCGGCGATAGCGTAACGGCTAGCATAAACACCCCCAGCAAGACGGGGCTTGCGCTTTTTGTAAGCCTACTTATTACTTTTTACGGCGCCCGTGGGGTCGCACATGCCATTCAGCATGCCCTCAACCACGTGTGGGCCGTTCCTCGGTCACGCCGCGCGGGGTTCCCAAAGTCAACCTTCAAAAGCTTTGGCATCATCTTTTATGCTGGTACCGGGTTTTTGGTCGCCGCGTCACTCACTGGGTATGCAGCCGCCACAAATCACGCATTACTACTCAGGCTCGCGCTGGGAACAATTGGGTTCATAGCTCTTTTTGCAGTATTTTGGGGAGTCTTTACCTTTGGCTCATCGGCGCGCAAACGTCCGGTTGCAAATGTGCCCGGGGCGCTCTGTGCAGCGATTGGGTTTTTGGTACTCCAGGGAGTAGGTGGCTACCTCGTTGGTCACTATCTGCATTCGCAAACGGGGTTAAATGCGCAATTCGCTGTGGTGCTGGCCATCTTGTTTTGGCTATACCTACAAGCAGTAGTTTTTATGCTGGCAGTAGAAGTAAATGTGGTGCGAGTCCACAGGCTGTGGCCGCGCAGCATAGCCCCCTCACCACCCCTCCCTGCCGATGAAAAGGCGTACAAACTGTATCATCAACGCGAAATATTCATACAGACAACGGTGCCTCACGACTAAGTACGGAGAAAGATTGGGGGTTTAAGGCCTATTCTTGCAGCTAGCACTACTAAGAACCCGAGTCACAAAACTCGAGCCCCTGTCATTCCGAGCGAAGTCGAGGAATCTCCCTGTTGTATTTGGAGTTAGCGGGCAAGAAGAAGATCTTTCGACTTCGCTTTGCTTCGCTCAAGATGACATTTTTAGGGTGTTTTTTGCTTGGTGATTCGGGTATAAAACCCTTGCTCATACGAGGGTTTTAGCATGGGGCGAATGATATTTGAGCGGTCAGCGAAAATATATGCTGAACCAGGGCTGCCCAAGTAACTAAGCTAGAGAGACGGCGCTGCGTGAGGCAATATGGGACTTGCCTTTTCGTTTCACCCGAAACCCGCAACTTGCCACAGGCAACTTTCGGGCTTCGGGTCCGGGGTTTGCCACTGGCAAACCCGTTCAAGTCCTTCCTCACCCATA
>JAKPIL010000022.1 GCA_029549845.1 bacterium | reverse complement strand
CAGGCTGCTTGGGGTGGATGTCGAGAAAGGCAATGGTTTTTTTATCTTCATGCACTTTGTGGCAGGGGATCTCACCCTTAATAATCTTTGTAAATATCGAGTCTTGCATATCTATCAGTATACGGCAGCTGCTACAATAGTGCTATGACAGAGGTAGAACAACTGCTGAGCACCATCGAGAAAAAGGGCTATACGCATATTATTTTTGACCTTGACGCAACCCTAACGCTGCTCAACCTGCCCTGGGATAAGTGGATAGAGCTAGTCGCCAAGCGCCTTCCGGCTGAAGCGGCTGATTCGTTCCGGAAAGTCGCAAATGAGCCAGGAAGCACCTGGAGCCAGCGGTCCAATGACCATGTTGAGCGCTATGATAGTTTTCTTGAGGCGTTAGTTGAGGCGTCTGAAGAGTTTGAGAGCACGTACTTTGCGCACACACCCTACGATGAGCTCGTGCAGGGCGTCCACGCACTCGCAGAGCAGGGAAAGACACTGTACGCATGGTCGGCAAATACACGTCCCACGGTGGAACACGCCCTTCTAGAGCTGGGTATCCGCCACCATTTCAGCAAAGTTATTACCAGAAACGACGTGCGATTTGCCAAACCACACCCCGAGGGCTGGAGCTTGCTCGGTGGTGGCACACCCCGCGCGCAGTACTTATTTGTAGGCGATAGCAGTAACGACGAGGGCGCTGCAGAGGCACTTGGGCTAGACTACTACGAGATTACCTTTTTTCATAACACCCGGCACTAGCCGCAAATGAGGTGAAAGGCATCTCTGTTATTTTGCTTTCCCGGGTGAACGGGGGACGTATTCGCGCCAGTGTTTGGGTGGTAGATCGGCTAGCTGGGGGTCGGCTAGGCAGCGCAAGAGCAGGCGACCTGTTTCGGCATTGGTAAAGAGCGGCATGTGGTTATCTATGGCAAGACGGCGCATGAGGTACGCTTCGTCGCTTTTTTCCTCGCGGGAAGGGATGCTCACCATGAGATCGAGCTCATGGTTTCGGATAAGCTCGGCAAGATTGGGCTTCTGGTGGCCCTGCACCTTATACACGCGCTCTGTGGCTATGCCATGTTCACTCAAAAAGGCATGCGTACCTGGAGTGGCGTATACCGTCCAGCCACTCCGGACCAGCTGCGCTGTTTCTTCGACAAACTTATGCTTTTGCTCATCTGCCAGGCTTATGAGCACCCGCTTTCCGCTCACTCGCTGTTCGGTGGCGAGCCATGACCGATAAAACGCGGTCTCTATTTCGGAGCCAAAACAGGCTACTTCACCGGTAGAGGCCATTTCTACACCGGCGACCGGGTCAGCCCCCTTCATGCGGTTATACGAAAACTGCGGTGTTTTGACGCCCACATGGTCAAGGCTAAGCGTGAGGTAGATTTCGTTGTGTTCCTGGCCAAGCATGGCCTCGGTGGCTATCTGAATAAAATTGTATCCCGACACCTTCGACACAAAAGGGAATGAGCGCGAGGCCCGCACATTGCACTCTATGACCTTGAGGTCGTTATCTTTTGCGATGAACTGGATGTTGAACGGCCCCGTGATATCGAGGTTTCTGACAACTTGTTTGGTAATGAGTTTGGCCCGCCGAACCGTTTCTAGGTACAGGCGCTGCGCGGGGTACACCACCGTGGCGTCTCCCGAGTGAATCCCAGCGTTTTCGATGTGCTCGGATATGGCATAGATGACCAGTCGCCCATCTTTGGCGACGCCATCTATTTCAAGCTCTTTCGCGTTCTGGACAAACCGAGAAATAACGGTTGGATGGTCCGGCGAAAGCTTGGTAGCGGCAGTAAGGTAATGCTCCATCTCTGGTTCTGAACGAACGACGCTCATGGCGCCGCCAGAAAGCACATAGGAGGGGCGGATGAGGACAGGATAGCCAACACTCTGAGCAAATTTTTTGGCTGCCGACAGGGAAGTGACCTCTGTCCAGGCTGGCTGGTCTATGCCGAGTTTGTTCAGCATGGCGGAGAACTTTTGGCGGTCTTCTGCCATATCTATTTTAAGCGGGGATG
>JAKPIL010000199.1 GCA_029549845.1 bacterium | reverse complement strand
TTTTCGAGCTGTCGGATCGCATCGCAGTGCTGCACACTTCGGCCTAGTTCGTACGTAACCGGCCAAACACCTGCGGGTAACCATGGGGCATCTTGTATCTGCATAGTTATCCTTTCGTACGCTAGGATAGCCTACTTCTATCTGTTAGACAAAAGCGGTTTGATTGACAAGCGTAAGCGTGAGCCGAAGCTTCATATACTGTTCCAGCGCTTCCTGTGCAATAAACCTGCTTCTCTAAGCCCTGCTATTTCCGCGTTTCGTCTCGGATGGTGCCGATGAGTTCTTCAAGCACATCTTCTAGCATAGCCACTCCAACGACCTGACCATGTGCATTCACCACCTGTGCAACGTGCGATCCAGCCTGCTGCATGCTGAGTAGTGCGCTTCGAAGGCTCGTAACAGGACGAATCATACCAAGCGAACGAATATGGGTGGCCGCGATGGGCTCATGCACTGTATCGTCGGCAAACTGCAGCACATCTTTTATGTGTATGTAGCCCTTTAGAGTGCCCTTTTTGCCTGGCACAAGGAACCGCGAGAACCCGGTTGTAGCGCAAAGATTTTCTATTTCGGCTGGGGTGGGTCGTGCAGACGTAATTATGAGCTGGCTAAATGGTATGACAACACGCTTCACGCTATGATCTTCAAGATCAAGCGCATTCGAAAGAAGGTATTCTTCCTCATGACTCAGTAATCCTTCGCGGTGAGATTCTTTGACAAACCCGGCCACTTCGTCACGGCTAAAGCTGCTGCGAATTTCATCGGTCGGGTGAATACCCATTGCGCGCACCGTGGCATTCGCAATGGCGTTCAGCGTCACCACAACTGGGCGAGTCACCTTCACAAAAAAGTGGAGTGGCGGCACGAGTATGAGCGCTGCTTTCGTAGAAGTCGCTAGCGAAATGTTTTTTGGTATCATTTCGCCGATAACGACGTGCAGGTACACCATGACCGAGAGCGCAATGGCGAATGAGATGGGGTGAGCCCATGCGGTAGATACGCCCATACTGTGGAGAGGAGCCTCAAGAAGGTATGCAATGAGTGGCTCGCCGGCCGCACCAAGCACCAGGCTGCAAACCGTTACTCCCAGCTGTGCCCCAGCGAGCATAAGCGACACCCGCTCCATGGCACGCAACGTAACCTTCGCGGTTCGTGACCCAGCGAGCGCCGCCAGTTCTATATTGCTCCTTCGCGCAGAAACGAGCGCAAATTCTGCAGCCACAAAAAAGGCATTGCCCAGCAACATCGCGACAGTTATAAAGAGGCCCATTCCAACACTCATGCCGACTCCTCGCTACTCTCGCCAGGAGTACTCAGTAGTAACCGTATGCGGTCTATACGCCTGCCATCCATGCGTTCAACGGTGAGCAGGGCAATCATCTCACTACCCTCTCTGTCGACACAGCGCAGTTCGGCCCACTCGCCCACACCCGGAATTTTCTCTAGGTGATGCAGCATAAGCCCACCAATGGTTTCAACTTCTTCCTCCTCTGGCAGAAAAATGCCAAGCTCTTCGCCGACTTCGTCCGGGCGAAGGAGTCCAGAAAGCAGCCACGTCCCATCGCTCATAAGCCGGATGTCGGAACGTATCCGGTCGTGTTCGTCGTGCACCTCGCCGACGAGTTCTTCTAGCAAGTCCTCTATGGTCACCAGGCCGTCCATGCCCCCAAACTCATCTATGACAATCGCCATCTGGAAACCCCCAGCTCGAAGATTTTCAAGCAGTGGCTCGAGTTCTATGGTAGATGGCACCAAGATGGGTGGCCGCATGATGGTACTCAGCGCGGTTGTCCGCCGCCTGGCGCGTGGTACCGCAAGAGCGTGTTTTATGTGCACAAACCCCACCACGTCGTCTAGGCTTTGCCCGTACACAGGAAACCGCGACAGCCCCGTCTGCTTTGCCAGCTCAAAAACGTCACTCACAAACACGTCTTTAGACAGGGCTTTCACGCGGACACGGGGCGTCATGACATCGAGCGCCGTCAGGTCACCAAAGTTGAGCGACCGCTCGAGCATGATGGCCGTCTCACGAGGTATGGTTCCTTTCTCTGCCGAACGGCGCACGAGCGATATAAGCTCATCTGCCGAACGAGCAGACGCGAGCTCTTCCTGTGGTTCTATGCCAACCTTCCGCAGGAACGCGTTTGCACTGCCATTGAGCACCCTTATAGGCCACCGCATGACCGAAGTAAAGAATAAGAGTGGCCTTTGCACTCGCTTGGCGGTCGCTACCGGTTTGGCAATCGCAAGATTCTTCGGTACAAGCTCACCAAACACCATGGTCAATGCCGTCGCCAGCAGTAACCCAATGAGCACCGCCAGCGTGGTTACAACCGCCTCAGGGATTGCAAGGGCTTGCAACCACGGACGAATGAGCGCCGATATAGCCGGCTCTGCCAAAAATCCAATCAGCAGGTTAGTAATAGTTATGCCAACTTGCGCGCTTGAAAGCTGGGTCGAAAGCGTTGTGAGCGCCTTTAGTACCCCCTTAGCCCCACCATCTCCTCTAGCAGCGAGTCTCTCAACTGTAGTGCGATTAACTGCTATGAGTGAAAACTCAGCCGCTACAAAGACACCGCACGCGAGTATTAGCAGCACAGAAGTAATAAGCAAAACTATTTCAATCATCACGAATGTACGCACAGTATAGCATAAACTGCTTTTGCTGTCCGCACCTTTGCTTCGTTTTATGCCAGGTTGCGTAGCGTGTCAATACATGTTCATTTGTTGTGATAAATATCACACTTTGTTGTAAATAAAGTAACATAGTATTGACCTCTGGGATTATTGCATAACAATACTCATTTTGCTTGACGCACGAAATGCTTATGTACTAGCCTAATCGCTACGTGCCGGAAAACTTGTGGTGGAGTTTTTCAAGTGCGAGCAGCTCTCCCTGGCTTTCAATATTACTTCGCCGGGATATGTACTTGAGCTAGCGCTAAGGAGGAGATTATATGAAAAAAACCGCGTTATTCGCGGCCGTATTAGCGGCCGCACTCTATGGTGTCGCCTCACCAAAGGCCTCTGCGCTGACACTGAACAGCCAAAAATCAACAACATTTGTCACGCAAGTTCTGCTGGCAAGCAGCGAAACCGAAAAAACACCCCAGGTGAAATCTGCAGAGGTAGAAGTGGCAAATGAGGTGAAGCAAGCCTCTCCAGCGGCCCCTGCTCCTGTGGTAGTAACAGTGCAGTCGGGCGATAGCCTAAGCAGCATTGCCGAGGCTAATGGAACCACGTGGGTGCGTCTGTACAACGCCAACGAGGCTATAGCGAACCCAAACATCATTAACCCGGGCGACCAAGTACGCGTGCCAAGTGCCGAGGAAGTATTGACCGAGCGGCCGCTGCCACGGCCCGTTGTTGTTGCGCCTGTCGTCACGACTTATCAAGCAGCCTCACCCGCCGCTCCGGCTACAAGCTATCCGGTGAGTGCGAACGCTGCAAAGGCCTACATATACTCACGCGAGAGCGGCAATAACCCAAACGCTACAAACCCAAGCGGGTGCTACGGCCTTGGCCAGGACTGTAACGGCGTGCTTCGTACACAGTGTGGCGCCGACTATGCCTGCCAAGATGCATTCTTTGACGCCTACGCCGCCCGCCGCTATGGCGGCTGGGAAGGCGCCTACGCCTTCTGGCTTTCCCACCACTGGTGGTAGAAAATAGCGGGAGAACCACTCCCATTACACGGGACTGCTTAACCGCAGCTCCGACTACACTTTCCTGATAACTACATATACAC
>JAKPIL010000176.1 GCA_029549845.1 bacterium | reverse complement strand
TCGACGGTCGGAAGTAGTATATTTGCGACATTGACGGTGCTCGTTCTCATGGTCATGATGCTTATTGAGGGGCCACGGTGGGGTCAGCTTATAGAAGGGCTTCTTCCCGAATCGCGTCGTTCACGAACGCGTCGTTTGGCGAGCGATATGAATAAGGTCGTTCGCGGCTACGTAAACGGTCAGGTGACCTTGGCGGCCATAGCTGCCGTGCTTATTGTCCCCATGCTGTTCGCTATGCACGTTGCGTACCCGCTTGCGCTCATGGTTGTGGTATTTATATGTGGACTCATCCCTATGGTAGGCCACACCATTGGCGCCATTATATGTACATTGGTGGCTTTGTTCACATCGCTCCCTTCGGCACTGTTTGTGCTGGCATATTACATTTTGTATCAACAAATAGAAAACTACGCTGTACAGCCCCGCATACAGGCAAATAGCACTAACATGTCTCCCCTGCTTGTCTTTGTAGCAGTACTGCTCGGCGCAAACTTTGGCGGGCTGCTTGGCGCGCTTGTGTCTATCCCTGTTGCGGGCTGCATACGTATTCTCGTACTTGATTATCTAGAACGCCGCGATATCTTGACCGACAAGCAATACGCTAAAGTCACGACCGCCAAAAAAGCCTAGCCGCTACTCCCGTAGCCGAGGTATGGCGCCCAGATTGAACGGGTATGC
Organism: bacterium; assembly: GCA_029549845.1. Classification (GTDB taxonomy): domain Bacteria; phylum Patescibacteriota; class Saccharimonadia; order Saccharimonadales; family UBA4665; genus JAGXIT01. Next base: position 988 of record JAKPIL010000176.1, on the reverse strand, counting down.
TTATTGCTATGGATAAAAGCAGTTTACACACATAGGTGCGCTACGCCTGGTGGTACCATATGGCACCGCTGGGGGTGTCACGGAGGCCTATGCCCTGCTCGAGGAGCGTATCGCGGAGTTCATCGGACTTGGCCCAGTCTTTGGTTTCACGGGCTTGCTCGCGTGCAGCTATGAGCTGCTTCTGATCATCGGTTATATCGGGGGCCGAAATATCTATGCCGAGACTGGTCTGGATGTACTCTACAAAATGTTTGGCGGCGGCTTCGTCGCTGACCGAAACGAGGTTATCGAGCATGTTTTTGGTAAGCGCATCTATGTCGGCAATGGCCAGTGGCGTGTTGAGGTCGTCTTGCAGACTTCGGGCAATACGCTCCTCTGTGTGCACAAAACTGGTCGTAAAGTTATTTCCCGTGCGCTTTGCTTGCCATACCAGAGCGGCAAATTCGCGCCAGTTATTCAGCCGGTTTTGCGCGGCTTCCAGATTATCCCAGGTGAAGTTCCCCTCTGTTCGGTAGTGCTTCCCAAGTGCAAAGACTCGGAATGCTGCCATGGTGTAGCCCTTGTCGAGCATGTCCTGCAAGGTATAGATGTTGCCTAGGCTTTTACTCATTTTTTGGCCATCGGCTTTCAGGTGGTTATTGTGCACCCAGAACTGGCTAAAGGGCTTGCCCGTAACTGCCTCGGTCTGGGCAATTTCATTGATGTGGTGTACTGGTATATGGTCTATACCGCCCGTATGGATGTCTATTTGGTCGCCCAGGGTTTCGCGGGCAATGACGCTACACTCGAGGTGCCATCCCGGGAAACCCCACGAACCACGCACCGCAGCTCCCTGCCGTCCGGCAAAGCCGGCCGCACCGGATCTGCTTTCGGCAGCCTGCTGCGTTACGGACTGTGCTACTCCTTCACCGTACTGTTGGTACGGCTCAGTCCGTTGCTCGTCCGAGCCTTGCATTCTGCTCGAATGCGGGGCTCGTGTCTCTCCTAC
>JAKPIL010000143.1 GCA_029549845.1 bacterium | reverse complement strand
GTTTGTGAATACGCACGCAGAGAGACGCGAATAACATGTGAGATAACCTTTTCTTTTTGTACTTTTTATTTGGTTGAGTACATGCTTATGGTAGCAGACCAAATATTGCCCGTCAATAGTCACCCAAAACTTCTTGAGTATGTTGTTAATTATACTGCATATTACCAAACCCACCGACTATGCCGCCGCCGAGGACGCGGGTGCCTTCGTAGAGCACAGCTGACTGGCCAGGTGTGATGGCCCTTACGGCCGTCTCCAGGTGAAGTTCACCCCTGTTGTTTTGCGCACCCCAGGTGAAAACCGATGGTACAAGTTCAGCGCGGTACCGCGTGCGTACCTGGTATGTTTTACCCTTTTCTGGCGGATTGTTGATCCAGTGCAACTGCGTGAGCGCCAGCGTATCGTGCCAGAGCGTGGGGTCCTGAATGTCGGTGGTTACATACACTTCGTTTTTGGCCATATCCTTGCCCGTGACGTAGTACGGCAGGCCACCGCCAACACCAAGCCCCTGGCGCTGCCCGATTGTGTAAAAAATAGCGCCGTCGTGCTCGCCTATCCGCACGCCGTTTTGGTCAAAGATAGCACCGTGTGCTTGCTCGCCAAGTTCGTGCAGGAGGAAGTCCTTTATGCCCACCTTGCCCACAAAGCAAATGCCTTGGCTATCCTTTTTACGAGCGGTTGCAAGGCCGCGCTTCTCGGCCTCGGCACGTACCTCAGCTTTGGTAGTAAACTCACCGATGGGCATGAGGCTACGTTTCAGAGCATCTTCGGTGACGCGGTACAGAAAATAGGTTTGGTCTTTTTCGAGGTTTGCGGCCATGTGAAGCGACGCAGCGTTGGTCGTTGGTCGTTTGTCGTTGGTCGTTGCCGTATCGTGTACGATACGGGCGTAGTGCCCGGTGGCAATCATATCGGCACCATCCGCGAGTGCTGCCTCGAGGAATAGCTTAAACTTTACCTCTTGGTTACACATTATATCGGGGTTGGGTGTAATGCCGCGGCGATACCCGTCGAGCATGTAGTCCACCACTCGCTGACGATATTCGGTCTCGAAGTCGTACAGTTTAAAGGGTATGCCCAGCTGCACCGCAACACGCTTCGCATCCTGATAATCTTCTTTCCAGGGGCAGACCATACCCGGTAAATCCTGGCTCCAGTTCTTCATGTAGACTCCTGTAACATCATAGCCCTGCTCTACGAGCAACGCCGCCGTCACCGAACTATCCACTCCGCCACTCATACCAACAAATACCTTCATACGTACTAGTATACGGGAGCTAGTGGGTAGTACGCGAGAGGCTAGCGCTGGATTTCGTTGCCGTACAGTTGAGATTGCGCCTCAAGCTGCCTGTGGATAGCTGCTAGTTCATAGCGCTTTCCAACCCAGAACATGGCAAACAGTAGTGGCACCATCAGCAAAATTGGCCACCAAATGTAAATAACTCTCGTAGCACCCGTACTGCTCTTGCCGCCGTTCGTGCTCCCCGTAGTACTTTGCGTCACTGCCCCCGCACCCACTCCCACAAGCTGCAAGAAGGCGGTTGCACCGTTTGCATCGGTCGCTTTCACGACTACTCGGTATATACCCGCTGATTTGTACGTATGAGAAATGTCCAGCGTGCCTGCAAATGGCTGGCTTTTTAGATCAGTGGCCGTACCGTCGCCCCAGTCAATGCTGATGGCATACGGGCCGCTACCACCACTTAAAATAATCGGCCATGTCAGAGGAGACCCTACCGGGGCGCCTAGCTTTGCAAGGTTACTCGTAAGGCTAATCCTTTGGCTGAACGCCGCAAACTGCGAGTCTTGGAACGTGACGGTTACTTTGTTACTCGTGGGGCCGGCCTGGTCAAGGCCGTCATACACAATTGCTTCCAGCTCGTTCTGCCCCCCAAACAAGTCAACCTGCATGCTATAGCTACCAGCCTTACAATCTGCCGAGCCAATGAAAATACTATTACTAAAGACCTTCACCAGGAGTCCAGTTGTACAAAGACCGCTCACCGTGACAGGTATTTCGGTGAACGTCCGGCCCGAAACGGGTGTGGAAATTGTAGCCGGCGTGGTAGGTGGTGGGCTTGGGATCTTTCCTTGCAAGCCAGTTGTCCCGGACTGCTGTGGGTCAGGGGTGCCAATTGCAGCATAGGCCGTCCTGACCGTACCCACCCAAACGAGTAAGCTGAGTAGGGCTATTGGGAGTGTGAGTTGGAAACTTTTTTTCGTCATGGACAATGCTTGTGCTTTTGTTTAAGCATACTTGAAACGGCTGGCAAATGCTAGCTCGCTAAGGGCTGCAGGGCTATCTCGTATGTATTTATTAGCGACGATTGGCCTTGCGGACAACATTTGCGTTGTAACGCTTGATGGCCTTTGGAAGCCCGAAGATAGCGAACACAATCAGTCCCAGAACGATAAGCCCCACAATTATGAGAATGAGCGGTAGTACAAAGAAACTTGTTTTGCCGCTTATGAGCTGCCCGGTTGTGCCGTATCCAAAGTTACCTTCTACAGTGTACTTACCCCACATGCCAACTTTGTTGAGCTTGACGCTAAAGCGCCGAATGCTGTCTGGGAGAACATTCCCTTTTGGATCGGTGTTATTGATTTCGGTCGTCTGGAGCACTTTATCGCCCTTTTTCAAGATAATCTTTCCGAAAGGTTGCTCATGAACATTCCCGGTATTCTTGAATCGTGCCATCACGTATAGGTTCTTGTTGCTGGTAAAGAACGAACTTGCGCTGTTTGACGTTTCGCTCTTGCGCACATCGAAACTCGCGAGTGTCATGCTTTCTTTGATATCACCAGGAACCCTGACCAATATAAGCGATCCTACACTCGCAGATAATGTAATATTCTGCCCCTGTTTCCCCCCAACTGCGAGGAAACGCACCGCACCGAAGTACCCACCACCGGCAGCGTCCTTTGGCATGCTTATGCTTACTTTTACATCTTTCGATTCACCTGGATTGACCGTGACATTAGGGATAGCTGCGATATGTCGTTTGAGACTATGGCTTGGTGCATATTTGTTATCATCGAGGATAAGAGCTGGCTGCCCAAGTTCGTTGTCACCGGCGATGAAATCATTCACGATGACTTTGTACGTGGCCGTTGCGCTCGTCACGTTTTTGACAGTGACAGTAACGGTTTTTGTTTCTCCGGGTGACACAACTAGCTCAGTTCGAACAGGTGAGATGTATATGCCACTTCCCGTATTCTGCGCCTGTGCGCTCACGAGCGAGTTGCCCACGACTAAAATTCCCACTAGTGCAATGACGATTGATAGTAGTCTTGTAAGAATACGCATGAATTTCCCTCTTTTAGTCTTTGCACTTATGGTAACAGAAACCGCATTATTTACAATGCATTGGCGCTGTCATTTTTACCATATACGCACTACTACACCGTAAATTTGGGTGCGGCCTGGTCTATAAGACAAAGAATTACCCCACTGCGTAACCATGCTCGAGAACAACGTAACGTCATTAGAACGTTGCAAGTGCCACGTACTGTAATGTCGTTACATATATGCCAGGTTCTTGCCCGGGTGCTATATTTACAATGTAGCTTATGGTGTATAAGCGGTAGTCATCCGAGGTTGTTGAGCTAGCTATGACGTCTCCAGAAACGTATTTATAACTGTTTGGCACATCATACCCTGAGCTAATTGTCGCTACCCCATTGCCCTGTACCTCCTGACCAGTCTGCGGGTTCGCATTTGCTCTGAGGTTCATGCCAAACTGACTCACTCCTTTTCGGGACACATCTGCCGTAGCCAAGGGCGCAATTGTGTTAACGCCAGAGGTAAGCGTTGGCCCAATGGCTCGTACGGTATAGCCTTGCTCGGCATTTGTGGCTACGAGCATTTGGAGCTTTCCCGTTCTCGTGACAGTTGGCGAGAAATCGCCAAAATCAGTGTAGGCCCCAGTTGCCGTGCTGCAATCGTATGGTTGGATGGTAATGCCCGTACAAAATAATAAAAATGGCGGTACGCGCGCATTGATGCTCACCGAGCGGTTGATATTAAAGGCCAGCCCACCGTAGTCCAAATCTGGGCCAGTTGCATCAACAGAAGCAAATGACTCAACTCTCATAAAATAGGTGCCCGCATTCGTCGGGTTTACGATATTTGAGAGTTCGTAGCTCGCAGTAACGCTTGCAGGGGGCGTCGAGGGCGTTCGCGTGAGCACTACTACATTCGCAGTAGAAACCGGTGATAGCGTAAACCCATTCATACCCGTTTGGGTATTTAGCGCCGCAGCGCTCGCGCTAAATCCAGTCGGCGCCACACACGGCTGACCAATTAAAGGGTCATTCGCGCATACTTGGAACCGTATGCTGCCCACTGTTGAAGCACTTTGATGTTCAAACGATATGTTATAGCGCGTCGCCACCCCTGCTTGTGAGTCTGCTATTCGTACCGACCGAGTTTGCAACTGCATGCCTTGCACGTGATACGACCAAAGAACTACTCCCCCCAGCAAAGCCGGGAGGAGTAGTAGAGAGAAAACACCTTTTGCTATTTTGGAACGACTGAGCATAGGAGACCTTTCCACCGTTCCTTGTATTGTACTTCTAGAATGTACCCGTCGCAATCAATATTTCATTGCCTGTGTAGATACCGGCTGGAGTCGTGAGACTTGGGGTTGCGGCAAATACGAGGTTGTTGTTGATGCGGCTGACTGGGCCAGCGCTAGCAGCGATGGGGTCACCGTAGGTGC
>JAKPIL010000098.1 GCA_029549845.1 bacterium | reverse complement strand
CAGAGCTCCATCTCTTGGTCAGCCCTTGTCAGTTCTACAACCGACGTGACAACTCGTTCGGCCTAGATTGCCGTCAGGCAATCTAGGCCTCTCTCAAACAAGTCACGCCGCCTTACGGAAGTTGTAGAGCCTGACAACGTCTGAGCCAGGAGCTTCCGCATGGCCACTCCTAGTCATGTCGCTGACGCGACGGATTACTAGCGGCCTTCGGCCGCCGGCAGTTCTTTCTAGCCTATAACCTAAAACCTCCAACCTAAAACCTATCCCCACAGCCTTTTCTCTTGCGTTCAGAGGTGATATGAGGTAGAATCATACGGATATGGAATACATCAAAGAACTTGAAGCATCCTTCAAGAAGGGCGCAGTGGTAGACGTGCGCTCTGGCGACACTGTCAAAGTCCACCAAAAAATTCGCGAAGGCAGCAAAGAGCGCGTACAGATCTTCCAAGGTCTCGTTATTCGTTGCGACCGCCGCGGGAGCCACACGAGCCGCATTACCGTACGGCGCATAGCCAGCGGTATCGGTGTAGAGAAGAGCTTTTTGCTCCACAGCCCGCTCGTGCTCAAAATAGAGGTAACCAAGCGCAGCAAAGTTCGCCGCAACAACCTTGGCTACATGCGCAAGCTTACAGGCAAATCTGCACGCCTCACCGGTGTAGACTTTGACCGCCAGGCCGTGAACGACGTCCGTGACCTAGAGGCAGAGAAGGCCGAAGAAGCCGCCAAAGCCGCTGCCGCCGCAGAAGCAGAAGCGAAGGCTGCGGAAAAAGCTGCAGAAGATGCCGAGCTCGCTGCCAAGCAGCAGGCCGTAGAGGAAGCTCACAAAGCTGCCGAAGCATAAACCAAGTAAAAGCGCCCTCTGTAAAACAGAACTCCCAGGTAAAACTGGGAGTTTTTCTTACGCACCGTTAAGCGCTTAAGCATCACATATTCTAGTTCTCCATGCTATAGCATCCAGAACTAGAGTGTTTCGCTACGTTCGTACGTGGAACTAGGTAAGGTATACTGTGAGGATGCTAAGCCTTTTGGTTTCTATATTTGTTCCGCTGTGTGTGTACTTGGCGGCGGAAAAGTTGCTTGGGTCGCACCCAAAGGAGCGTTGGTTGCTGCTTACTGCGTGCAGCCTGTTCTTCATGTCGTATTTTTTGCCTTCTCCGTTGGTGCATGGTCAGCATACGCAGTATATGACGCACTTTGTGGGCGGAGGAGTGTTTTCGGGCTTTTTGTGGCTCTATGTTGTTCGTGTGAAGGGCTGGAAACTAAGCCTGCTGCAGGAAGTAGCGAGCCTGTTTGTGCTTGTTTGCACCCTGGGAGTCGCAAATGAGCTCTTTGAGGTTGTGCTGTACTGGTCTGGTCACATGCCTGCGGGCGTGAGCGACACATCGTGGGACTTAGTGGCCAACACCACAGGAGCGCTCGCGTGGTTTGTTGCATATAAAGGCTGGCAATGGCTACGGTCGGGATTGACGAAGTAGGCCGGGGCTGTTGGGCGGGGCCACTAGTGGCAGCCGCAGTACTGCTCACGCAGCCCATCGAGGGTCTGCGTGATAGCAAGAAGCTCAGCAAAAAACAGCGAGAAAACCTCTCGGCGCAGATACTCTCACAGGCGACTGCCTATGGGATTGGCTGGGTCACACCTGCCGAAGTAGACCAGCTGGGGCTCACAAAATCTGTGCAGCTGGCAATGCTCCGGGCCATGAAAAAGCTTCACGAAATGAGCACCATCTACGACGAAATCCTCATAGACGGCAACCTCAACTTTTTTGAACATGTGAAAGGATTATCCTATCACAACGTGCGTGCGGTGGTGCGGGCGGATGACACAGTGCCGGCGGTGAGCGCGGCAAGCATCATTGCCAAAGTAGCTCGAGATGACTACATGGCAGAGATGAGCGCCGCGTACCCAGGCTATGGGTTTGAAAAACACGTTGGCTACGGTACGGCCGCGCACCTGGCCGCGCTCAAGCAGCATGGCGTCACAGACCTACACCGAAGGTCCTTCAAACCCATACAACACCTACTGTCATCCTGTGCGAAGTAGAAGGATCTTCCAGTTTGCTATGATATCTGTATGAAATCGTATTACGTAGACACCATGAATCGTAACAGAAAAGATCTTTCGACTTCGCTCAAGATGACGCAGGGAGAAAGTTTATGACGAATTATGAGACGGGGCATGCGGCGGAGAAGGTGGCCGCAGAGTATTTGAAGCAGCAGGGCTATACAATTATGGAGCTCAATTGGCGGCATGTGCGGGCAGAAATAGACATAGTTGCGCAAAAACGCCCTCGGTTTCGCCGGCCCGGCCCGCTGGTGTTTTTTGAGGTCAAGCACCGTAAAACCGACCGCCAAGGACGTGGGCTAGATTACATTACGCCTAAAAAACTCGAACAAATGCGCTTCGCCGCCGATCTATATGTCTCGGCGCACGACCACAATGGTGAATACACGCTAGGAGCTATTGAGCTCGAAGGAGTCGCGTACAGCGTAACTGCTTTCGAAGAATCGATTTCATATTAAACCTCTGGCTCAGCCACAGCGCCTGTGTTTCCAAGTAGTTCTCGTATGGTATGTGCTGTTGCTCGAAGACGATCAGCCTGGTCTGCAACTAGTAATTCGGTGTTTTCAGGGCTGAACATGTGGTTAAGCCCTTCAGTCAGCAATTGCCTTACAAGGGCGCTTCTCCCAACTCGGTGCGCAGCCGCTGCGCTATCTAATGTACCAAGGAGACCGGCTTCAACTCGTATATTCAGCATACGGGGTTTGTGTACATCAGGGCTATCTATTGGAGACATGAATACAACTATACTACTAAATATGCTATTGGTCAATTTTTGCCAGAGCAAAGTACTCTTGTATGTTCTTCATGTCTCGTTCGAGCCAGGTGAGGCGGCTGCTTATTTCTTCAAAACCTATGGCTATATTGCGCTTCAGTGACGGCTGGTCGAGTTTGCTATCAAACAGGTCGTGGTACTTCTGCTCGTAGGCGCGGGTGTTTACCGTACCGGCGGCGTAGCGCGGGAGGTAGTCGTATGACTTATCGTTTTCAAACGTTTTTTGCAGCCAGGCCCATTCGTCGACCATCCACTGCCAGGCGGTGTCGCGGGTGTAGCGGTTGCGCATGAGGTTTACGAGCCAGCGGTCAACGTCCTGGGGTTTTACCAGTTTGCCGTCTTTCAGTCGGACAAGCAGGCGGGTGGCAACCTGCGGGTCGCGCGTGGCGGTTAGGGCGTCACTGGTGTCGCTTTTGAGCTCGCTGTTTTGAGTACCGTCGTGCAGACTCAGAAGGAAATCCACAGCACTGGCGTCACCCTCTTTTACCGGCACCGACATAATGAGCGGGCGGAGCTCGGCAGATAGGGCCGTTCCGTTTTTCATATAGTCAGCAAAGAGCGAGCGCATGGTTTTAAGGATGGCTTCGTCTTCACCGTAGGCGCCGAGCCCCAGTATAAGTCCACGAAGCTTGGTATCGGCAGCAGTTTCACCCTGCGCCGGTTTCCAGCCAAGCCGCGCGTATTGCTGCTGGATGATGGTGCGGCTGAGGGTTTTGATGTGCGGTTCAAGCGATTCATCGGCATCTACAAACCGGCGAACTTCGCTGGCAACCAGGCCGATGATATCCCACACTGGCTCACTCGCCTCGGTTTCGTATGCGGTGAGGAGCCGCAAGGTACCGGCGTAACTTTGGTAGCCCGCGCGGGCGAGCATGGCGCTGCTGTTGAGGAGCATGAGGCGATCGGCTTCAGGAAGTTGTTGCGCCGCTATTAGGCCTTCTAGGTGTTTCTTTGTGCTGGCGGTGGCGTAGTCTACCAGGTAATGCCCGCGCGCACCTTCGTTGATGGTCACGGGGCTGTCATGAGCGCTCGCCCATTTCACCTGGGATGCCTCAAGCACCTCTGGGGCGTTCACTTCATTTGAAAAAACGGGCACCGGCCAGAGGCGTGTTTTGTCTGCCTTGGAGGAATCTTCCAGGAAGTGCTCCTGGGTGAGCGTAACGTCTGTACCAGTTTGTGCGACGTGCACCACGGGGAAACCTGAGCGGCTCAGCCAAGGGGTCATAAAGGCGCCCACGTCTTTGCCGCTGGCATCACTCAGTGCGGCCCACAGGTCATCGCCACTGGTGTTGGCATAAGCATGCTTGGTGAAGTACGCGCTCAGACCCTTTCGGAAGGCATCTTCGCCGATGTAGTTTTTCAGCATATACAGCAAGCGCCCACCTTTGGCGTAGACAATACTCGGGTCAAACAGCGTGCTTATTTCATCTGGGTGGTGCACATCGAGGTGGACGGGCTGTACGCCGGCGGTGGCGTCGCGGCGGAAGGCGCTGAGGCCTTCGCTGGCTATAAACATATTCCACACTTTCCATTCTGGGAACATGCTGTCGACGCACTGGTATTCCATCATGTTAGCAAAGCTTTCATTGAGCCAGAGGTCATCCCACCAGCGCATGGTGACGAGGTTGCCAAACCACTGGTGGCTTGTTTCGTGTGCGACCACGAGGGCGATGTATTCGCGCGTGCTTTGGCTGGTTTCGCCGGGGTAGTCTAGTAAGACGCGTTCGCGGTAGGTTATGAGCCCCCAGTTTTCCATGGCACCGCTCGAAAAGTCTGGTAGGGCCACATGGTCGGCCTTGGCAAGTGGGTAGGGCACGCCAAAATAGTCTTCAAAATATTCTATAGATTTTGTTGCGGCATCGAGCGCAAAGTCGAGTGATTCGGCCGGCTGTACCGCTGTGGCCCAGGCATTTACCTCTACGCCAGATTTGGTCCTCGCAGTTTTCTTGTGCATGTCGCCAGTCACAAAGGCCAGCAGATAGGTGCTCATGCGTGGGGTTTCATGGAACGACGTACGGAGCACGCCGGTCGACGCATCTTTGACCTGTTCGTGTACAGGGGTGTTCGAGAGTACTTCTACACCCGCGCGTGTGGTGAGGGTGAGAGCAAACACAGCCTTCGCTTCGGGCTCGTCTATGCACGGAAATGTCTCGCGGGCGTGGTGGCTTTCGAACTGGGTGGCAAAGAGCTTTTGCTCGTTGCCCGCGGCATCTTTCCAGTAGCAAGGGTATATACCGGTCATGCCGTCGGTAATTGCGCCTTCAAACGTCATTTCTACGGTGTAAAGGCCAGGGTAGGCCATCGTTTCGGTGTGGAGGCGGACTTCGTGTAGAGACTTTTGCTGGTTTATGCGCTCTAGCGGGAGCTCGCGTTCGCCCTTTTTGTCGCGGACGGTCACTTTTCCAGAGGTGACCTTCACCCCATTTGCGTGAAATGTGAGGCGCTTGCTGGGTCGTCCAACCTTTTTCCCGGCTATTATAACGCGGCCAGAAAACCGCATCGCTTCCTCGTTGAGCTGAATCTCTAGCTCATACTTCTCTGGCTGGAACTGTGTATATAGTCGTGTAACACTTTTCATATGCGAGGTATTGTATCATGATTGCCCCTGTTGTATAATTGCGCAAAATGAGCGAGAGTGAAAGAACGAGAGAGTATAGTTAGGCCTATGTATGGTATTGAAACCGGAGGTGACGCAGTCACAACTCGGCAATGTCCAATGAAGCGAAACGCCTTTGCTGATGCATTAGCCTCTGATCCTTCAGTAGACCCGGCTGATGTTTTTCTGGGTGGGATTGAGGCCTTCTCAGGAACCTTGGACTGCGATTGCGAGTTTGGGCCGCAGCCAAAAACACTCCTTAGACATCGATTGCCAGAATTATTCGGACAGGTCTGCGGTAGAGAGTGCGTAGATCGGTCATGACAAAGCCGTTGCATTTCCTTTTGTATCTGTGTTAAACTTGTGGTGTTAAGGTCGGCCGGCAGGTCGGCTTTTTTCGTAAGAATAGATGCTAAATGGTAGATGTTTGACATTAGTAACGAAAAAGATAATTAAGTTTGGTCATTGGTGCTTGTGAATTGGTACCTAAAACGACCGAAGGGAGTAACCAATGGATATGGATTTTAAACAACTGGCAGTCGCTATACAGGCAATTGCCGAGGAAAAGAATTTGCCCGAAGACACCGT
>JAKPIL010000073.1 GCA_029549845.1 bacterium | reverse complement strand
TTCAAACACCTGGTGCGCATAGAGCTTAACGTCTCGCGCCTGACTTGCATCATTCTTCACCTGGATACGCCGACAAAACGCGTTGAACTCGGTATCGACGAAGTCGGTTGTGTGGATGCTGAGCTTGAGGGCTTGGTTTTGTAGCTGGACGGAACTAACAAGCGCATCATTCTCGACTGTGACGTGCGCAGTCCAGGCTTCTTCATCCACCCACGAAAACGTCTTATCGATGTATACACCTATACGGTGGTGAATGCTCCGCGAGGTAGTGAGGTTATCGAGCCCCACGTACGGGTAATAAAAGTCGTGAACAAGGCCAGATTCATCAAGGCCGACTGTTAGTGCGCCGTTGCCAAGAATGACGGGCCTACCCATGTTTTACTCCTGCAGAGTAAAACATGAGAGAAGTAAGGAGTAAGGAAAAGAAATTGCTTATACCTTACTACTTTATACTTACTACCAAATATAGCCCACCGTGGTGACATCAAACAGAAAAGCCCTTCTCGGCGAGGCGATACTTTAAGTCGTGGTACGAGTTCATGAAGGCAATGTAGGCTTCATACGGTGTTTCGTAGGGGCTAAAGTAGGCATGGACATCGCCGTCGGTGAAGTATTTCGTACACATGTAGTAGAAGTGATCGCTCGTTTGCAGCTTGCGCCAGTCTTCTATGAGACTCAAATCCTCGCTTTGCATAATCATCTCAGCCAGGCCATACAGGTTTGCGATGGCGCCTTGCTGCATTTTGTTGCCAAGCCAGGCGGTCAGATCGCGCTCAGTATCGGCCCAGGTGATTGTCTGCGGGCAGTCAATTTCATCGGCCGCATCATAGGCTTCGGCCGCTTCAGTCACAGTCATAAAAGTATGTTCTGGGGTGGCAAGCCAGGCCTTGGGTAGGTGCTCCAGGAAGTCAAAGATGCCGCTATCTTCCCACTGGTGCTCCCCAAACGTCTCATAATCCATAAAGAGATTTATGAGTGGTTGGTCCCACGAATCTTTGGTCCACAGCATAAACTTATCGACGGTCATGGGGAATTCTGACCATTCGCGGTTGCTAAAACGAAACGCAATATCGTCGCTGAGTTTATAGTTTTTGGTTAGCAGCTTGATGTTCTCTGTGTGAGCCGGCCGATACGCAAAGTTTGGACTGCGCCAGCCGAGGACAGGATCCCAACCCTCGCATAAAATTGCCTTGTAGCCAGCCTGGTCTGCCCAGTAGGCAAGATCGTTATTGTAGCTAAGCTCGGTGTTTCTGAACGCCGTAGGTGTAACGCCAAAGAGGCGCCGCACAATGTCGCGGTGCATCTGCACCTGTGACTCAAACTCGTATCGGTTGTAGAAGAATGCAAGTGAGTGATGATAAGTCTCGGCGACAATCTCGACTCGTCCCGTAGCAACAAGATTCTGAAAGCTTTGCAATACCTCTGGTGCATACGCCTCAAGCTGCTCAAGAACAGTGCCGGTTATGGAAAGCGAAAGCCTAAACTGAGGATTATGCTCTATCATGCGCATAAGGCGTTCGTTGGTTGGGAGATACGACTTCTGGGCAACTTTACGCACGATGTCGGCGTTATTTTCGCGGCTACCTTCTGGCGCATTGAAGTAGTCGTGGGTGCGCCCTGCATCAAAAATGGTGTAGTGCCGTATGCGGTACGGCTGGTGAACATGCAGATACAGTACTATTGCGCGTTTACGTTGAGTTACTTCAGACATACGCCAACTCTCGGTGCTCGGCGGCGTGCCGATGGTAGTGGTGTAGCACCTGTTCGGCAGGTTTCTTCCAACTCTGCTTCATGAGCTCCTCGTGGCCTTCATCTGCGAGTGTTTCCTCGAGGTCTTTGTGGTCTAGGACAGACACGATTTTATTCGCCATCTCATCGAGATCCCAAAAATCAACCTTGAGAACGCTGTGAAGGATTTCACTTACGCCAGTCTGCTTGCTTATAAGGGCAGGGGTACGCTGAGCCAGTGCCTCAAACGGGGTTAACCCAAACGGCTCCGATACACTTGGCATCACAAAAAGATTCCCCGCTCGAAACGCATCGCGCCACTGTTTGCCAGTGCCGTTGAGGTGGCCAGTGAATATGACGTTTCCACTCAGCCCAAGCTCGGCTGCTTGCTCGATGAGTTCATGATACTGCTCACCCGGGCCGACTATGAGTAACAGGCTTTTTGACCGTACATCTACCACCTTGCGGAACGCCTGGAGCAGATTGCTTAAGCCTTTTTGAATGGTAAGGCGGCCTGCGCTTACGACGACACCGTAGCCATGTGCTTGCATGCGCTCCAGGTAGTGAAAGGCATTCTCCGACACGTCTTCATACAACTCATGCGCTTGGAATTCCATGGCATTGTGCACAACCTCAATTTTACTGGGTGCAATGCCGTACTCGCGGACTATGGTGTCTTTGGTAGCCTGGCTAACCGCAAAGATTTTATCGGCCAGGTGAAGCCCAATGTATTCAATTTCGCGCACCAAAGGGTTCCCGCTATTCCCGCCCGAGCGGTCGTATTCTGTCGAATGAATGTGGACGAACAGCGGTAGTCCAGAAGCCTGCTTGGCGGCAAGCGCTGCTCGGAACGTCAGCCAATCGTGCGCGTGGATGACATCATAGTCTCCCATCTGGACGAGTCGGGCAGCATAGGTAGCAAAGTTTGACTGGTGTTCGCTCATGGCCGCGCCGCGCGTAGAGCCATCGCCAAGGACGTATTCAAAGTATTGGCTGTCGTAGGTGCTCCCAGCCTGGCCACCAATGACTTGCTCGACGTCATCGGGTAGCGCCGGGTTGATGTTCATAAAATCGATGTGTGAGAAGTCGGCTGTATAGGGCAGCACAAATTCTATTTGTGCACCCGTGCGGGCGAGTTGTTTACACATCTGGTAACAGACGATACCCATCCCCCCGGTATGATGTGGTGGCAATTCCCATCCTAACATTAATACCTTCATTGTCCGTCTCTCTGTTTCACTCTTTTTACAATATTGTTGTTTTCTCAACTTAAAGTATAAGCTCATTCAAGCGTAAGCACAAGCAAAAATGCAAGAATTTTTACAGTTTATTAGACGATTTCATTCGCAGGAGACCCAACAGGATACAGGCGAAGATTCTTGCCGTCGGCTGCCCATGCTTGTATAACATTCTCGACTATACGCCACGATGTCAGAACTTCTTGGGCGGTCGCAAACAGCGACTGGTCACCACGCACCGCGTCAATTATGACTCGTTCGTAGGCTTCTCCGGCGAGCCCGTAAAATGCGCGTTCATAGTCAAAGTCCATTCGCACGGTCTCTGTTTCTTTCGTGAGTCCGGGCCGTTTTGCCTGCAAAGACAGGGTAATGCCTTCTTGTGGCTGCACGCGGAATGTCAGCGCGTTTGTGCCCGGCGCGTCTTCATTGGCACGAAAACGAACGATGATTTCAGTGCATTTTTCGTGGAGCGCCTTGCCAGTTTCTATCGTAACTTTTACGCCGCGCCATTGTTCGTTGTCTATGTTCAAATGTAGTCGAGCAAAGGTTTCAACATGGCTGCGTTGGTTGCTCACCTCGTTTTTGTAGCTGTCATATTGTCCGCGAACTGCTTTTGTTCCAACCTCTCCAGGATCTATCGGGTCAATACTTTCTAGCAAACGAAGCTTAGCTTTGTGTATGTCGTGGCTTTCCAGTGCGGCAGGTTTTTCCATGGTTATAAGCGCCAGGAGCTGCATAAGATGGCTCTGTAGTATGTCTCGAAGCGCCCCCGTTTGCTCATAAAACACCGAACGCTTTTCTATACCTATTGTCTCGTAGGCAACAATCTGGATACTTTCAATATGGCGCGTGTTCCAAATGGATTGGAAAAGCGGGTTCTGAAACCGAAATGTTAGGATGTTTTGCGCAGTCTCCTTTGCAAGATAGTGGTCTATGCGGAACACTTGCTGTTCGCCGAAGTGCTCGTCAACTGCTTTGACCAAGGTCTCGGCCGAAGCCTCGTCGTACCCAAAAGGCTTCTCTACGAGCAGGCGAGGTCGTTCACCGTCTTGGCCAAATGGTTCATGATGACCCGTTTCTCCCAGGTGGTGCACAACACTTACAAAAGCCTGGGAGGGGATAGAAAGGTAATACAGCCTGCTCACGCCCGGCCCAAGTTCATCTGAAATATCACGGAGTTTTTCTAGCAAGCGAGCATAGTCGTCGTTCTGGTCTAGGTCGACCTGAAGCATCCGCGTCGCTTTGTGTAGTTCTTCGACCACGGTTTTATCATAATCGTCACCATGTATTTTAGTCTTAAGACTGTCGTACACCTCAGAAACGGGTACATTCTTTCGGCTTATACCGACTATAGCAAGGTTTTTGGGCAGCTGGTGATGTTTGACCAGGTGATACAGGGCTGGCAAAAGTTTCCGTTGTGACAAATCGCCCGTTATCCCAAATATGACGAGTATAATCGGCCGGTCGAGGTAGTCGTTCATGCCTTGCCTTCGCCGTTCAGATTATGGCCGCCAAACTTATTGCGCTGTGCGGCAACAACTTTGGTAGCAAAGTTGGTTTCGCCCTTTTGTGAGCGCAGACGCACGTCGAATGCAGCCTGAATGGCGGGTAGTTCTATCTCTAGGTCCCGGGCTGCCTCTAGCGTCCAGCGCGCTTCGCCACTTTCTGCCACATAGCCAGAAATGCCCTCTAGCTCTGGGTTCTCTGCCAGCGCGTCGTGACTGAGCTCGGTCAGCCAGCTTGTAATAACGCTGTGGTGCTGCCATAGGTCGGCTGCCTCCGCCAGGTTGATCTGCCCGGCGTAGGGGCCATCGTGCAGCATGCGGAACCCTTCGCCCAGGCTTTGCATCATGCCGTATTCTATGGCGTTATGGACCATCTTTACAAAGTGACCGGCGCCACTGGTACCAAACCGCGCATGCATGCCACCTGGCTGAGATAAGGTGTCTAGAACTGGCCTCAGGAACTCATAAGCCTCTACGGTGTCGCTGCCGCACATAAGCGGGAAGCCATTTTGGTAGCCCCACACCCCGCCACTAACGCCTATATCTACCATGTCCATGCCGGCGGCCTTGACGAGCTCATTGAGCTTTTTGGTTTCGCGGAAGTCAAAGTTTGCGCCGTTTACGATGATTGAGCCCTTGGGCAGTAGGGTCGTCCAGTCTAGAATAATCTGCTCGGTAATCTCGGCCGGCAGCATCACCCAGACCACGGCGCGCTGTGTGCCGAATGCACCTGGGATGTCCTTCGCAACAGGAGAGGGTTTTACCCCATATGTTGCGGCCTCGTCCATCGGTGCCTGGCTGCGATTGAGCCCAAACACCTCATGTTCGCCACTTTCGGCTAGTTTACGTGCCAGTTGCATCCCCATGCGGCCAAGACCGTGTACGGCTATTTTCATACTCGTTTATCCCTCACTTTCAATATAGTCATTATAGACCGTTACCACGGGCAAATCATAGAGAATCTTGGCCGGCAGGAGTTCTACGGGCTCGTCGTTTTTATATAGCCGTTCCAGGGCTGACTTTTTGCTTTCGCCGTAGGCTAGTACATAGGCGGCGTCTATCTGTAGCAGTGCAGGTACGCCTAGCGTCATGCGTTCATAATCTGACCAGCTGTAGCCAACCACGGTGGAAGTTGTATCTGTTACGGCCGGGCTCCCGGGTAAAATCCCCGCCGTGTGCCCATCTGCACCCATACCAAGTGTGGCCACTACATACTCTGCCGCAGCCAAGGCATCACTCGCTACCATACTGTAGTGTGATACCGTCTCGGAAAGGGGGAGGTTGCCTTCCAATATGTCGGGCCAGTACGCCGCACCGGGAGAAAACCCAGCAGTTTGCATTTGGAATGTGTTGGAGCTTTCATGACTTTTCACGCCGTATCGTTCATCTACGGGCAGCACGGTAAGGTTTGCAAGGGTGTGGGGTATGGTCGCCTGCAGCTGCTGCATAATCTGCACCTGGGACGTCACGGCTGAACCTCCCGATACCAGCCACAGCACGGTCTTGCCGTCGCTTAGCTTGCTCGAAATACTCGAGTACACCGCCTGAACTGCTTGCTCGACACCCTCAGTCACAAATTTCATATGTGTAGTATACCTCGCTCATTTCATGTATGCCATTGGAAAACCGCCGCACCAACGGTATAATCATACCTGTTCCGCCGTAGGGGCATAGTACAACGGTTAGTATAAAGGTCTCCAACCCGTAGCTTGCAAGCTACGGGCGATTCCACCATAATTATCAGTTGTGTGGTACGTGTATTTACTCGAATCTATCGATAAACAGTGGCACTACTACGGTTTTACCACAGATTTGCGTCGAAGATATAGGGAGCATGTAGAGGGCAAGGTCGTTTCGACGAAAGGACACAAGCCGTTTACGTTACGGTATTACGAAGCGTATGACAGCGAGATACTCGCACGTGAGCGCGAAGCCACACTCAAACGGAGCAGGTCGGCCACAAAGGCAGTCCTGAACAGAATCAATAAAGTTTAACAATCTAGGGGCATAGTACAACGGTTAGTATAAAGGTCTCCAAAACCTTAGATCGTGGTTCGATTCCACGTGCCCCTGCCAAGATAAAACGGTCTGCCAACGGTAGGCCGTTTTATCTTGTTACGGCACTTGTAATCAAGCCTCGATCTAGCAGATTGCAACGCAAGATGCTTAGATCGTGAGTTCGCTATTCGCCGAACCGCACAGGAGCTCGCTCCTAGTGCTGGAGGTGAATATACAAAGTATTCCACGTGTCTTGCCATGTACTGTATTTGTAATTTAGAACAAACGGTAGTATGCTATTCTAATGACCGTATACCTAAAATAAGGTCATTAGTAGGACACTCCGTCCAGAAGTAATCCTTTCTCTCTCGCACATTGTATCGCACTTTTAAAGCCGAGGCTCTGTCTCGG
>JAKPIL010000026.1 GCA_029549845.1 bacterium | reverse complement strand
CCGAGATGGTGGAAGTGGGTCGAGACTTTTTGCCTACTTTTTCTTCGGCAGAAAAAGTAGGGCGAGTCCGGCTTCGCCGGATTCGAAACAGAAGATCTTTCGACTTCGCTCAAGATGACAGTGTGTTTTTGCATGGGATGACGGAGCAAAACGCGAGATCTCTCCACTGCGGTCGAGATGACAGTAATGTAACGACGTGTGGTGACAGGAGAAACGAGGTGCGGGGAGGAGAACGGTTACTTCTTCTGGGGGGTTATGTGTACTTCGGCACCGTAAAAGGGCAAGGCTACGTGGTCATTTTCACCGCGGAGTAGCCTTTGCACCCCTGTTTCAATCCACCTGGGACTCTGCGTGGCGACAATGGGCACCTGCAAGCCCTGCGCCAGCGCGTTCGCTACCGTCAGCCCAATCCGTAGCCCCGTAAAGCTCCCCGGCCCCTGGTACGCTACCACCCCCTGCACATCGTGCCAGTCTTTCCCCTGGGTGTCCAACAGCGTCTTCACCTTGCTATGGATAGTCTCGGCCAGCTGCCGGTGTGCCGTCCACGTTTCGTACAACAGCTGTTCTTCGTCATCATACAGCCCAACTTCAGCCTCTGGGTTATCCGTGCGCAGCGTCAGTATTATCATGCTCGGGTCCCCTCCGCTACATACGCGAGATTAGATGGGTAGTAGGCTATTATGGCCCGCGATTCATCGTCCGTATGCCGCAGCTCCACGCTAAGCCGGTCGGCCGGTAGTACATCGGCGACTATATCGCCCCACTCTATAACGACAACGTAGTTTGGGTCGCCCATGAACTCCTTGAGTTCCTCGGCAATGACGCCCGCTTCGGCCAGGCGGTAAAAGTCAAAGTGCACTATGGTAAACTTTGGCGCTGCATATTCGCGGCTGATGGTGAAGGTTGGGCTCGCTACGCGGTCGGTACTACCCGCCCCCCGCACAAGTCCGCGCACAAATGTGGTCTTACCGCCGCCCAGATCGCTGACCAGCTCTATAACTTCGCCGCCTTTTAGCCGCGCACCCACACGCTCACCCAAAGCCTCAGTGTCTTCGGAGCTTGTAGAACGCGTTTGCCAGGTCTTTACGGTAGACATATGCTCCATATCCTACCGCGCTCACCGCCACCGCTGCAAGCATAGCGGGATGGATCGGTACCGGTCCCGGGATTGAGGACGTCTGGCGGACAGGTGCCGTGGCCGGCTTTTGGGTAGTAGTCTTCGTGGTGGTTGCCTTTTTGACTTTGGTCGTTGCTGCCTTGACCTTTGGGGTTGTGGTGGCGCTTGCCGTCTTAACGGTTAGTTTTGTTGCAGCGGTAGCGGGCTTGGCGATAGGCTGAGCTATAACGTTCGTTTCGGCCGGCGTAGGCTTTGTGGTCCAGTACCATGTTCCGTTGGCAAGCGCCCATGCCTGGCCGTCGGGGGCTGAATCATAGGGGTCAGATTGCGCTATAACTGCATCTTGGGTATCAAGCAAGCTTGCCTGCCCGCTGGTATTGCTCATACTAAGTCCCGTTTCACTCGCGTAGAACGCCCGGAAGCTCTTCGGCTGGATTGTTGTGCCAAGGGGGAGCACATATGCATGCTTTGTTGTGAGGCCTGTCTGAAGCGTGAATCCCGAAAGATCAAACACCGTGTCATTCGAGTTGTATAGCTCTATATATTCATCGGTTGCATCGGTGCCCGTGCCAAGCGGGTTCGCCACAAGCTCGGTAATAAGTGGTGGTGCTAAACCGGCATTTGCACTTGGGTCTGCCTTTTCTACAGGGGTGACCTCAACTTCATTTACATTTTCTATGATTGCTGGTGGCTCCACGGCCAGCTGCGTCCACTCCACTACTTCCGGTTCGGTCACGCCAACCTGGCTCGCGAGTGTCAAGGTGCAGCCAGCCATATTACCCACCCGCCACGGCTTTGCGAAGCTTGGGTCGTGGTACCACACGGCGTAATTCATAGTGGCGATTTCTTTGCGCAGGTCTAACAGCGCTGTCGTGGTGCCCGTGGCACTTGGTTTTGCCCAATTCACGCTATCGACTGTAGTAAATGTGCTCGAAAATCCCGTGCTCTCCAGCTGGCGAATCACGAGCGTCCCTTTTGTGTCAGCGAGCGCCATCGAAAGCTTGGTCGTCAGCACGGCGTCACAGGTACTGCCGCCATCGCTG
>JAKPIL010000056.1 GCA_029549845.1 bacterium | reverse complement strand
AGGCGACAAAACTTGTTTGAATGGAGGGGAGATTGCCGGGGGCAATCTCCCTGGAATGAGTTGTTTTGTTGGTTGTAGAACTGACAAGGGCTGACCAAGAGCTGAAGCTCTGGCCTGGTTTCTTTAACCATCTTTCTTTGGCAGCAAAGAAAGATGGTCGCCGTGCGTGAGAGCCGCCAGCGGCGGGTCGCAAGGGAACCTTCTGGGTCAGGCTGCGCCTGACGCCATGAAGTTCCGGGCCCGCGGAACGTGGGGGCGAAACCCCGCATTCTCCTGAGGCTGGCAGTCCGAGAACTACCGTGCAGAAATGAGGTTAACGATGAAGAACGGGGATATTCTACGACTACGCTCAGAATGACAGTGGAGGTGTTTGCGTGGGCTGACGGGAGTGGAACACAAGATCTCTCCACTGCGGTCGAGATGACAGGGCAGAATATTACTTTTGGCTGAAGAGGTAGTCCAGCAGCGCCATGCGCACATACACACCGTTATGTGACTGGCGGAAGTAGGCGGCGCGCGGGTCTGCATCGACCCCCGCAGTAATCTCATCTACTCGGGGTAACGGGTGCATAATGACCGACTTTTCTTTCATGCCAGCCATAACCTGCTCGTCTATCACAAACCCTGCCTCAAGCGTCGGATCCTCGAGCCGTTCTTTTTGCAACCGAGTCCAGTAGACCACATCTGCTTCTTTGGTTGCAGCATGGACGTCATTTGTTTCGGTAAAGCTCACTCCACGTTCGCCAAGAAGTTGCTTTATGTCATCACCCATCCGCAGCTGCGGCGTCGTGACAAATGTAAAGCTGGTGCCTTTGTAGTTGCTCATAACTTGCGCCAGTGAACGTACCGTGCGCCCGTGAGCCAGATCACCACCCATCACAATGTTCAGACCTTCGAGCGTGCCCATCTCTCGCCAAATGGTGTAGACATCTAACAGCGCCTGCGTGGGGTGCTCACCAGTTCCATCACCCGCATTTATGACTGGCACCGGGCTAGCTGCCGCAGCACGATCTACGATGCCTGTTTCTTTATGGCGGATTACTATGGCGTCGGCGTAGCCGGCCACCACGCGCACGGTGTCCTCTATGGTCTCACCCTTTATGGCCGATGAAAACTCCGCTGCGTTTTCGGTGCTCACCACGCCCATGCCCAGCCGTTGCGCTGCCGACTCGTGGCTCAGGCGCGTGCGCGTAGACGGTTCGTAGAACAGTGTTGCAATGATTTTATCGGGGTACAGCGCTCTAAGCTGCTGGCGGCCATCGGTAGTCTCCAGAAGTTTCCTGTACTCCTCTGCCTTAGCTATAAGCTCCGTTAATACTTCCGGCGTAAGCTGGCCGGCGGCTACTAAATGCTGCACGTGAACCTCCTTTTTTCTGGTAGGTATTGTACTGCACTACTCCGCGTTGGTCGAGGCGATGGACAATTCTTTTAGCTGGGCAGGGTCAACGGTGCTGGGGGAGGTCATCATGACATCAAGGCCGGAGCCGTTTTTGGGGAAGGCGACTATTTCGCGGATGTTGTCTTCGCCCATGAGCACCATAAAGAGCCTATCCAGGCCAAAAGCACAGCCGGCGTGCGGTGGTGCACCGTATTTGAAGGCGTTTAGCATGGCACCAAATTTTTCTTCTACGTATGCTTCGTCAAAACCAAGCAGGCCAAACACTTTGTACAGCACTTCTGGGTTGTGGTTGCGCACGCCACCGCTACAGATTTCATAGCCATTGGCGACCATGTCGTATTGGTCGGCCAGTATTTCGAGCTTGTT
>JAKPIL010000205.1 GCA_029549845.1 bacterium | reverse complement strand
GCCGATATCGATGCAGATATACATCGCTTCCCTCCATTTATTTGCCTTCAGTGTAGCATGGTTTATACTGTGCGGACATGGATAGACATGACTTTAGAGTTACCACGCAGCGTTGTCCGGAACTTAGGTGGGTTGTACCGGCGATAGCTGCATTGGCACTGAGCGCGATTGTGGGCGGTGCTCTCTATGCAGCGCGTCGTGGAGCATAAACTCTATACTGGGCATGACTACGTCTTCCGATGCGCCACCCCCTTTACCTCCAGGGTAAAAACAGATATAATGTAGGGTAATCTTACAGATTGAGGTGCGTGAGAGCTTAGCTCTCTGTAGCTTGACTGAAGAAATACACTACAAAGGAGGCATCGTAAGAACATGCCAAAATCAACTACTACAATAACAATGGATGACCTGCTCGCAGGATCTGAGCTCAAGCAGCTCGAGACCGGGGACGTCGTCGAAGGAAACATCAGCTCCGTACGGAAGCACCAGGTCTGGATTGACCTAGGGCCTCGGGGTGTTGGTGTGGTTATGCGCCGCGAAGTCGGCCATGGCCAATCACTCGAAGAAGGCTCACCAGTCACCGTAAGCGTCATTGACCCAGAAATGGACGAGGGCTATGCGCTGCTTAGCATGCGTCGTGCCGCCAAAGACCGCGGTTGGGATGAGCTACAGCGAGTATTCGAAGCCGGTGAGATCATAGAGGTACAGGCGTACGATGCAAATCGTGGCGGTCTGCTCGTTGAGCTTGAAGGCATACGAGGCTTTTTGCCCGTAAGTCAGCTCGCTGCGGGGCATTATCCTCGCGTGAGCGGCGCCGATAAGGATGAGATTTTACAGAAACTCAATGCACTCACGTCGCAACCACTGCGCGTGCGTATCCTCGACGTGAGCCGCAAAGACAACAAGCTTATTTTCTCAGAAAAAGAAGCTGTCAAAGACGACATGCAGGCTCGTTTCTCCGAACTGAAAGTCGGCGACGAAGTTGAAGGCATCGTAACGGGCGTCATAGACTTTGGTGCGTTCATTAACGTCGATGGCATAGAAGGGCTGATCCACATCAGCGAGATTAGCTGGGAGCGCGTCGAAAACCCACGTGACTACGTGAAGGTTGGCGAAACGGTCAAGGCAAAGATTATC
This sequence comes from bacterium, assembly GCA_029549845.1. Lineage (GTDB taxonomy): Bacteria > Patescibacteriota > Saccharimonadia > Saccharimonadales > UBA4665 > JAGXIT01. Next base: position 929 of record JAKPIL010000205.1, on the reverse strand, counting down.
GCCATAGATAAAGACCGCCTTTCCCTTAGCCTGAAGCAAATGAGCGAAGACCCATGGCTGAAAGAAGTGAAAGCTTTCGAAAAGGGTGAAAAAGTCGAAGGTAAGATTACGCGGATCACTCCGTTTGGCGCCTTTGTACAGTTGAGCTCTAGCGTAGAAGCACTCGTACATGTGAGTGAAATGGGTGATGACGATAGCGTCGACCCAGAAAAAATCTTCCAACTCAATGAAAAGAAAACGTTCAAGGTGCTCGATATCGACACCGACGCACGTAAGATTTCACTGAGCCTCAAAGGTGCAAAATAACTAATCCGCAGCGTGCGGGCAGAAAGGAGCAGATGACATGGCGGCATCTATAGAAGTGCCAGATAGCATCACTGTCGGCGAATTGGCCGAAGTGCTCCAGCTGCCCGCAACGCGGCTGATTGGCGAGCTTTTCAAGAACGGCATCATCGCGACCATAAACGAACGTCTCGACTTTGATACGGCAGAGATTATTGTTGGTGAGCTTGGGCTTGATGTTGAGCTTCACCGTAAGGTAGTTGAGGTAGAATCAGTCAAGCGCCAGAAGGTAACATCTTCGGCGAATGCGACTGACCGCCCACCAGTGGTTGCGGTCATGGGGCATGTGGACCATGGTAAAACCAGCCTGCTCGATGCGATTCGCGGAGCCCAGGTTGCAAAAGGCGAGGCTGGGGGCATAACGCAGCACATATCGGCCTACCAGGTTGCGCACAAAAACCGGATGATTACATTCCTCGACACGCCAGGGCACGAGGCCTTTGCGGCTATTCGTCAGCACGGAGCAGACCTTACCGACATAGTTATCATAGTTGTAGCAGCCGATGACGGCGTAAAACCGCAGACTATTGAGGCTATTCGTTATGCCAAAAATGCAGGCACAAAGATTGTGGTTGCCATAAACAAGA
>JAKPIL010000195.1 GCA_029549845.1 bacterium | reverse complement strand
GTGTCGTAGGCGCAGTGGTTGCTCTTAGTGATTGGCATACCATTAGTATAGCTGCATCTGAGGGAAACCTAAGGTTTCCCTCAGACTCCCTTCCGAAACTGAACCCGCGCGGCAGAGCCGCGGGGAAAATGGGGATTATATACATATGAGTAGCAGTCCTCTTCGTGAAATTATGCGCGGTATTAGTTTTGCGCCAGGTGTCAAGGATATTGATTTTGTATTCGACCCCCTGCGTGGATTCATGAGATACACCGGGGGTGAGGGTGCCAGTGAACATTTGGTTGGTTTTGGCAACGGCGTCCTTCTGAATGAGAGAGGGGCCAACGATTACCGTGCCATTACGGAGTTCAGTGAAGTACCTGAGAGGGATCGAGATATTGATTCAAAGCTTGGAAAAGGAATAGGGCCACGGTTTTGCACTACAAGAGAAGGTGTCGATATGCGCCTGGCTCCAGCGGGTGCACAGCTCGGCGTTTTTGCACTCAACCTAGCCGGACTTAATGTGCTAGATCTGCGCGATGAGCAAAGAGATCCATTTCGTCAAATCGCATCACATGCCCTCGTGCTGCTACATTCGCGTTTGCGCGGTGTCGAACCAGCAGCGAATAGAGTCAACAGGCTATATGGCGGCGCAGATGTTGTCATACGCCGTCAACCACCGGGAGCAAAGCTCAAGAACGCCTCGAGAGGTCAACGAAACCCAGATGGTGTTTCTCAGGCATTCATGCTCGTGCGCAATCCAACCCTGATCATTCGTAGAATCGGCACAGTGGTAGTTTAGCGTCAACCAACGCACTAGTTACGATGCTGCTGCGACTAGCTTTTGGAAGTCTTCAAATGGCGGCGGAACGAAACCCGCATACCTGGCTATGCCGTTTAGCAATACGTAGTCATTTCGGGCGTTCATTCCATAACCCGTGTACGCTTTCCAGCCCCTTTCTTTAGCCATTTTGACAACTTCAATGTCTAGCTGAGGTCGAATATCTACAAATATAGCATCGCGATCAGCTGCGCGGCCGAGCAGTACTGCTATCCCAGAATTATCCGTTGCGCCTTCTTTCCCTGCGGCATTTATCAGAACCACGCTGTCTAGCGTGCTCGTGTTGGGTAGTTCGCTGACCGATGCGTAATACCCGCTGGTAACAGTCCCGCCGCTCAGTTGATCTATTAAATACTGTTTGTCGTTTGGGTCGACCAGCATGAGCTCTGCTGGTGCCTGCTTTACAATAGCTTTAGCCATTGGCTCACCCACACCGCCGACGCCCACAAGGATCACTGTTCGATTCGTAAAACTACCTACTTCGTCCAAGTACCACCCTACGAAAGCCGGGGCATTCAAATCGTATGGCTTTAATTCCCCATCTCTATCTTTGATTAACGTATCGACATTTTCCTTGCTCTGTTCATCGCCTAAAAACATTTTTCTAATGACGGGGCTGCTCTTGTGAGGTTGAGTTATATTGACCGCCGCGACATGGCTCATACCCTTCATTGCGGATAAGAAACTCTGAAGCTCTATCTGGCCCTCTTTGGGTATATGTACGGGCACATACATGAAGTTGGGCACAACCTGATTCATGTAGACCCGGCTCGTGGATCTGCTCCAATCATCATCGGTCTTATCGGCAATATATGTACACACGGTAAAGTTTGGATATTGCTTTATGAAAGATTGAAATTCGTTTAAACCATAGCAGACTGGCACCTTCTGCTCAGAGTAAGGGAACGTTTCGCTTGTACTACTCTTGGGTCCCGAATCAGCAATCATGTCTTAATCATACTACGTTTACCCCCTGTGATTGCATCAACGTCTAGTAAGCGCGCCCTGTCAAATGAAGAAGATTGGTTCGTACATATGCTATGCAAAACGAATCCTTGTACCCGGCTTACATCAATGCTGTTTGATCTCTTGCAGCGAATCTGTAATTGACTTCCCGCTGAGACCATACGTCTATGATGCGTATGGCGAAGCAGCCAAACCACAGGCCGTCTTGCACGGTAACATCACAAACACCACCTACACAAAGTAGCCTGGCACTTTTCACCTGGGATGTTCATTTCTCCAGGGGTTGGTTTCACTTGGTTGCGGGACCAGGACGGCGCTTCCTCTCTGCCTATCAACCGCTCATCGCTTCTCCACTCGGCTTCGCCTCACGTACGACGAACCTTTTAGCTCGAATCTGAATCTCAGAACCAAGAAAAAGGCCCTACTTTCGTAGGACTCTTTTCTTGGTTGAGTACGTGCAATCGAATTGGGACCTACTCAGCACCGAACTCCTTAGATAGCACCCGCTTATAGGTCGTAGCTTTGCAGCTAGTAATGTTTAAGGCCTCTGATTATACTTACATCAATGGAAGAGGCAGTAAAAACTTGCTTTGAAGCAATAATAAGCCAAAAGAAACGCCCATTATTCGTAGCGGTGGCCGGAGATTCAGGTAGTGGTAAGAGCTACTTGGTTTCGCTACTTGAAACGCACTTTCAAAAGAACAGCCTAGCCTACACTCTCATCAACCATGATGATTTCTTGATTGCTCGCAAAGATCGAGAGCCCATGAAAACTATTTTTTATGAAGAGGGCAAATTCAAAGGCAAGTCGTATTGGGAAATCTTGGAGAACATGTTTCGCCTTGATGAGTTTGAGAGAGTTATTAATGAGCTGAAAGCAGGCGAAGAGACAAGTTATTTACCCTACTCAAGATCCAAGGGCGAACTTGAAACCACGCCGCGCGTCGTTGAGCCAAGTGACTATATTATTTTTGATACCAGCATAATGCTCGATGAAATGGATTTCGTTGTCATGGTAGACGTTACTCAAGAAAATATTATTAAGCGCAAGCTGATACGGGACGGTGATGTGCGTACACCAGAGCAAATTACAGATATGCACAAACGAGTACAAGGCTACTACTGGACAGATCGAGGCAGGCCGAGTTCCGCCGACATTATCATCGACAATAACGACTTTGCCGACGTAACAATCAGTTTCAGCAAATAAACAGCCTTCCTAAGAGGACGTGTGTATCAATTGGTGCGGGACCAGGACAGCGGTCTGCGCCCTTCTCCGCTGCGGCATGCTCGGAGTAAACTCCTGCGCGCGTCCTCGCTCCAACGAACCTGGGGACCTACGCCAGCTTGTGCTGGCTTGTCCCAGGCTCGGGGCTTGACCAAAACCAAGAAAAAAACCTCACCTTTCGGTGGGGCTTTTTTCTTGGTTGCGGGACCAGGACTATAGCGCCTTCGCGCATATACCTGCGTCGCTTACTCGGTGCAAGCACCTGCGTGAGCTCCTTGTTATCGAACCTCGGCTTCGCCGTACGGTTCTCGTCTTGGCCGACAAACCAAGAAAAAAGGACTACCTTTCGGCAATCCTTTTTTCTTGGTTGCGGGACCAGGACTCGAACCTGGGACCTCATGGTTATGAGCCATGCGAGCTGCCGCTGCTCCATCCCGCGATAACTAACTTTACGTTACGTCTAGTTTAACAGAGGTGTGCGCGAAAGTCAAACTAGCTCAGCACGCGTACGCGGTGAAAGTTTGTGCCTGGTAAGCCGGCAATGTCTATTTGCTCCCAAGAAAATTCTGCTGCTTCAAGCTGTTTTGGTGTGAGTACGACCTCCGCATACCCATCACCTTGGCGCTCTAGCGCTCCTACGCCCGCCCAAAATTTTGCAAGCGACTTCTTTGTGCTACCCGTGACGACGCTATCGGGGTAATATGTCGGGCATGTCCATATTTTATACGGATTATCCATGGGTTTTTGTAATGTCTTAGTTTTG
>JAKPIL010000193.1 GCA_029549845.1 bacterium | reverse complement strand
GTGTCGTAGGCGCAGTGGTTGCTCTTAGTGATTGGCATACCATTAGTATAGCTGCATCTGAGGGAAACCTAAGGTTTCCCTCAGACTCCCTTCCGAAACTGAACCCGCGCGGCAGAGCCGCGGGGAAAATGGGGATTATATCAAACTTCGTTACTTATGTCAATCTACGCGGGGGTCTTGGTTGAGGAGGCGTTCGCGCATGGCCTGGAAGCGAGCTTGCTGCTCGGCAGCGACTTCCTCGGGTGTTTTCTGCTTTTCGACTGGCTTATTCGGCTCGTTCGCCTGGCCAGGGGTCGCCTGCTTTTCGCTCTTGCCACCGACTATGTTCAGTACGGGGATGACGATGGGGCTGCGCCCGGTCTGCTCAAACAAATAGTGCGTAATGTGGTCCTTCAGCTCGGCCTTAAACCGGTCTATATCTATGCGCTTGTAGCGCTGCTGCACGGCTCGACGCACCTCGGCGCGCAGGCCATTCATCATTTCCTCTTGCTCACGCATGTATATAAAGCCGCGGCTTATAATATCTGGGCTGCTAAGCAGGTTGCCACTTCTTTTATCGACAGTTAGCACAACTGCCACAAGACCTTCTTCGGCCAGTAGCACGCGGTCTTTCACCACCACGTTGCTCACGATGGCGCCAGTCTGGTCAACCAGAATAGTACCGCTCGGTACCTCACCTATAACTTCAAGTTTCTCTGGCGTAAGTGCTATCACCTCGCCGTTCACAGCATTCACCGTGTTTGCGCGTGGGATACCCTGCTCCACGGCCAGTTCTATGTGTCGCTGCTTCACACGGTACGCACCGTAGATGGGGATGAAGAACTTTGGCTTCGTGACCTGAATCATCTCGGCGTACTCGTCCTGGCTGGCATGCCCAGAAACGTGCAGTGGGCCAACATGGTCAAGGTCGTGGTTGCGGTGTTCAAAAACGTGCACGTTATTTTTGACTAGGTCGTCGACCATTTGTCCTATAAGCGCATCATTGCCGCTCTCTGGGATTGGCGTACTAGAAAGTATAACCGTGTCTTTGCTTTAGCTTAATGTGCCGGTGTTCGCCGTTGGCCATACGCTGAAGCGCAGAAGATGGTTCACCCTGGCTACCCGTACAAATTATGACAACCCTATCATCGGTAATCGCAGGCACTGACGCAATAGGAATGAAGGTGCCCTTTGGAATCTTCATAAACCCATGGCGCACGGCCATTTCGAGCGTGCTCACCATACTGCGGCCATCTATGGCAACCTTGCGGTTGTGGTGCACTGCAGCGTTCACAATCATCTGAATACGGTTCATGTTGGTGCTAAAAACACCCACAAATATACGTCCGGGCGCCTGCTCCATAATGTCCTTGAAGCTCTGTTCGATAGTGCTCTCCGATGGAGTGCGGCCCAGTCGCTCAACGGTGGTCGATTCGCTGAGCAGCGCCAGCACGCCCTCGTTCCCTAGCTCTTTCAGACGTTCCATATCGGTCCGTTCGTGGTCGAGCGGGTTCGGGTCGAACCGGAAGTCACCGGTGTTTATAATACGACCCACCGGCGTGTCTAGCACCACGCAGGTGCTACCCGGTATAGAGTGCGTCACGCGCACAAGCTCCACGTAAAACTCACCTATCTTCAGCCGTTCATGGGTGTCTTCGTTCATCATGACGGTTCGCAGTTCAAACCCATCGGGCATTGGCAGGCCAAAGTTCGTAAATATTTCCTCTACACGGCCAATGGTGAACTTGCTTCCGTAAATAGGCGCCGGGAACTTTGGCACAATGTGTGGCAACCCACCTATGTGGTCAAGGTGGCCATGCGTGATGACGTAGGCGCGCAGCTTATGGCGAATTGTCTCCATGTACGCCGTATCGGCGATGCCATAATTGATACCAGGTAGGTCCACGCTGAGGTCATTGCCCGCGTCTATTATGACTGCATCGTTGACGTATTCCACCAGCATCATGTTCTTTGAGCCACCGCCGTCCATACCACCTAGGCCAATGATCTTCAGGCGCGGTGAGTCATCTATAAAGTTTGCACGGCGATTGTTTTCATCGACCTGCGCTGGCATCCACTGGTTTGCCACGCGCTGGGCGTCCATTTGCGTCCGCTTCTGCGCCCGCACCGCTGCCCCGCGGCTCACGGTTGGCCGCTTTTCACCGGCCGGTGACTGGCTCTGAGCACCTTTTTGTGGCGCCCTGCCCCGTGGGTTTGAGCGCCGTGGCTGAGCACCTGACCGCTGGCCATTTCCTCGTGCCCTGCCGCCTTTATTCTCTGTTCTTGGTTCTCTGTTCTGATCGTTATTTTCCATATGTTCTCCTTTTCTTCTCTGTGACTGTCATTCCGAGCGTAGTCGAGGAATCTTGTTCCTTCCTAAGGAGATTTCTCCACTTCGGTCGAAATGACAGCGAGTTTATATTAATTCTTTTAAATTTCCTTAATCGTTATTCTTTAATCTTCTCTAAAATTGCTGGGATAAGCGCAAAGTCTTCCATGAGTGTTTGCCTCATTCCCCCGTTATATAATGCCGCCGCAGGATGGTACAGCGGCAGGATGACCACGGCCAGGCTGTCCTGTTCAGCGGCGGAGCCACTGACCCTGCCAGCCTTCTTGGCATACTGCTGCGTTACGGGTTCCGCTGCTCCTTCGCTGTATTGTTCATACCGCTCAGTCCGCTTCTCACCCGCGCCTTGCATTATACTCAAGCCGTGCTCCCCTGAACGTCTGAATGCTAGCCTAATCCGTTTTGGCTTGCCGTGGTCATTACTGATGTGCAGATCTGGCAGAAATGCCCCGCCACTGTGTCGCCCCAGAGTCACGACTATTTTGGGCTGGATAATCTCGAGTTGTTCTTGAAGGTACGGAAGAAACGCTTTTTTTTCCTCTGGCAAGGGGTCGCGGTTGTTCGGCGGCCGGTACTTTACGATGTTTGTAATGTATATATCCTCTCGCCTCATCCCAATACTCGCCAGCATTTCATCCAGGAACTTTCCGCTCGCCCCCACAAAGGGC
>JAKPIL010000184.1 GCA_029549845.1 bacterium | reverse complement strand
CGAAAACTCCGGATATTTCTGCTCACCAAAGAAGTTGTTATGTACACATTGGTTGGTTTCAGCTTTGCGTTTCTTGCTCTGGAACACCTAGAGCGGCTTTCTCACGAGCAGTTAGTGGCAATAGAATGGTTTGAGGTTGGGCTGGCGCTATTTTTTATCACTGAGTTTGTTTTTGAGTGGCACTATGCACGAGATAGGCGACACTACCTGAAGTACCACTGGTTTTATCTCATTGCTGCAGTGCCGGTACCGACCACATCATTCGAAATATTGCGGGGAATTCGCCTCCTTCGTGTACTCAAACTCCTCAAAATATTTGCGCATCTCCGCTACGAACGCAACACGCGCCTGTTCGAATAGCCCTCATGGTTAGCGCCGCCCTCGGTGGTACGCTGAGAAAATGAAACGGTGGTCATGGCCACGAGCTATCCGCGTCAATAGGACAGATAAAGTGCTTGCGCTTTGTGTGAGTTTTTTGGTGGGGCTACTTGTGGCGAGACTGCACGTCTGGCTGCCTGGCTGGTTTGTCATTTTACTTGGGATTTTAGCGGTATCTCTGTTAAAACATTCCATTTTTCACCTGGGATTGCTCATACTGTTTGGGCTGAGCCTAGGTATATGGCGCGGGGCAGGGTACCTCCAGACCTTGGCGCCGTACCAGGAATTTGCGCTGCAAAAAGTGACCTTGCAGGCAAAGGTAAGCCTAGACGCTGTGTACGGCAACAAAGGGCAGCTGAGTTTTGAGGTCAAAAAAGTGCATGTTACCTCCCCGCGTGCTGTCGATGTGCCGGGTACCATAAAGGTGAGCGGATACGGCGAGTTTGCGGTGTACCGTGGGGATATAGTAGAGGTTACGGGCAAGCTGTACCCAACGCGTGGTGGCAAACAGGCAACCATGAGCTACGCGCAGGTGAAGCGAATAGGGAGCGAGCAAACGTGGGTGGATAACTTCCGCCGTAACTTCGTCGCCGGTATGCAAACTGCGCTTCCAGAACCGGCCGCTTCGTTTGGACTAGGTCTTGTCATAGGCCAGCGCAATACGTTGCCCTACGCTATTGCGCAGGCATTTCTGATGGTCGGACTTACGCATATCATTGCCGTAAGTGGCTACAACCTGACTATTTTGGTTAATGCGGCACGCAGGCTGTTTGAGAAACGGTCAAAGTTTGTCATGGTGGCGTGTGCGGCTGGTCTGATAACCTTCTTTCTGCTCATTACGGGGGCGAGTGCAAGCATTGTCCGGGCGGCAGTGGTGAGCGGGCTAGGCCTGGCGGCATGGTACTACGGCCGTCCGGTCCGACCACTGGTGCTTATACTGCTGGCTGCGGCGCTTACCACCTACGCGACGCCCACCTACTTTTGGTCAGATATAGGTTGGTGGCTTTCCATACTGGCCTTCTTTGGTATATTGGTCATTGCGCCGCAGATTACCGCTCGGCTCTTTAAAAAGCGTAGCGCTCCGATGCTTGTGCAGGTGGCCATAGAGACCCTGTGCGCCGAACTCATGACCATTCCACTCGTGATGTTTATATTTGGTCAAGTATCGCTAATCGGGTTGCTTGCCAATGTGCTTATAGCGCTGTTTATACCGCTCGCCATGCTACTGAGCTTCATAGCGGGAATGGCGGGTATGCTGGTGCCACTCCTGGCGGGTTGGTTTGCGTGGCCTGCAAAGATACTCCTGACGTATATGCTCGATACGGCCGTGATGCTTTCGCGCGTGCCCCATGTTTTTAAGACAAATGCGTACTTGAGCGCAGCAGACATGGTTTTGTGCTACGGGCTTGTGCTGCTACTGCTCTACGGTCTCTACAAGAGGCGGAGCACGTGGTATGAGAAACTGCAACCAAACATGACAGATAAGGTATACTAAGGCCATGGACGAAAGGAAGCGATTTGGCAAGCTGAGTCTACTAGAGCCTGCTGGTGTGCTTCGCCACTTTCCCAAAAAGAGCACCATTCTTTTTCAGGGTGAAGTGCCGGCGAGCATCATGGTGCTGCGTTCGGGCATAGTTAAGGTGTACGGCATTACCAGCGACGGCGACCAGCGGACGGTTACACTCCTGACAGCGGGCGATGTCTTTCCTATGTCGTGGGTGTTTGGCAAATCTCCGGTGTGTATTTACTACTTTGAAGCCCTGACTGACTGCGTAGTGCTAGCGGTGAGTCGTGAAACGTATGAGCATGCGCTCGTGGAGCACGCCGAGCTGAAAGAGCAGATTTTCCAGAACTACCTGTCGCACTATGTGGCCGCCACTATGCATGTCTATGCGCTGGAGCATTCGTATGCGCAGGATAAGATTATTTACATATTGCAGTACCTCGTGACTCGATTTGGCGAAAAACAGCCAGACGGCCGTACGAAGATTGGCCTACGGCTCAGTCATCAGGACATTGCTGAGATGGTAGGGATTACGCGCGAAACGGCCGCAGTGGAGCTACACAAACTCAAAAACAAGGGATATATAGAGTACGAACGGTTCACGTACTACGTAGATGCCGACCGATTATTCCACTCAGATGAGGGCGATGAGTTTGGTGGGCTTGAGCTGGGTATCACAAGCACAACAGCCTAGCCATAGCGGCAGAAATGTGCTACGCTAACAGATAGAAATGGAGTTGAATACATATGTCTGGTCATAGCAAATGGTCTACCATCAAACGTGAAAAAGGTGCCAAAGATGCGGCGCGCGGCGCGGTATTTACCAAGCTCGGTAACGCCATCGCCATTGCGGCGCGCTCTGGTTTTGACCCAGAAACAAACTTTGCCCTCCGCCTGGCAATAGACAAAGCCAAGGCTTCGAATATGCCCCATGCCAATATCCAGCGGGCAATAGACCGCATAAAAGACAAGGGTGCCGCTGAGCTGCAAGAAGTCATGTACGAAGGCTACGGGCCGGGGGGTGTGGCCATACTCGTAGAGGTTGCGACCGATAACTTGAACCGCACGTACCCAGAGGTGCGCTTAGCGTTCAGTAAGCACGGGGGCAATATAGCCGAAAAGGGCGCAGTGGCGTTTCAGTTTACGCGCAAGGGCTACATACGTGTGAAAGCAAGTGGAGATGATTTTATGCTTGAGGCGCTTGACGCTGGCGCCGAGGATGTCCAGGATGATGCCGGGGAAAGTGACGTCTACACGACAGATACAGAACTGGCACGCGTGCGAGATGGTCTGAAAGCGCGCGGTTACGAAATAACCGAAGCGGAACTGACGTATGTGCCAAACACAACCATTGAAATTACCGATCGTGATACGGCTGGCAAGATCATGCGCCTCATGGATGCACTCGAAGATTGCGACGATGTCGCAAATACTCACGTGAACTTCGACATAGCCGAAGGCCTCCTGGAATAGTATGAAACTGTATCGGTTTAGCCCGATTCGATCACAGGTGGAACTGCTACAAGCGCTTGAGTACCTACATGAAACATGTAACCGATTGTGCCTTGAGACTGTGGGTACATACTTACCGGTGCGGGGTAACATAGGCATCTTTTGCCACGATTATGCCGAGTTTACGTACCTGACTGGTTTGCGTGAGAAGTTGACTAATCCATCACCGAACTACAATGAAAAATATTTTCCGCTGAAACAGCCAATAACTTTTGCCGAACAAGACGGTATCCCGGCTGCGACGTACGAATATCTCTACATTCGTCAGGTTGACCCATATAGGTCTCAAGTGGGCGATGTGGACTTTGTAATGTCGTCCGACCCTTTTGCGGCCTACAAAGCAAAGCTTATCACTGGTGAATTTCGAGACGGTGCGCGCCTCTTCGAGCGTCCAGAGGAAAACCTTATTGAACTGTGGCTGCCAAGCTATGATGCTGTTAGCTTTGTTGCCAATAACGATATGAGTGAGCTCATATCTGGTAAAAATGCTGATATTGCCGGTGTTATCGTGCGCAATGATGAGGGAAAATATTTGTTTATCCAGGAGAAGCGCCCAGATGTATATGGGAAGTGGAACCTTCCTGCCGGGAGGAGGGTTTCAGGAGAGACGACGGCTGAGGCTGCCGTTCGAGAAGCGCGCGAGGATACGGGTTACCAGGTTGAGTTGCTGCAGAATGCTCCTGTTTTTGAGAAACATCTGGAGGCAGCGGGGCGCACGTTCTGTATGTACGCCGCAAAAATCACCGGTGAAAGTAAACTAATTGACCCGGATGAAGTTTTGGATGTGCAGTGGATGAGTTTCGATGAGGTCAAAGCACTTCATATGCAAGGCAAATTGCGAGCAGAGGTCATGCTTGAGGCTCTTGCGGTAGCCGAGCAACGGTTTGGGAAGTAGCGCAGCGGTTTAGCTACTGTTTTCGGGCCGAGTGGCGTGCTACTATGCTGGTATGAAAGAGCTAAAACGAGCGACGATTATTTTTCTAAGCTTTCTGGTGCTCGTCACACTAGTATCAGTGGTGCTGGCGTTTGTACCGGTGCGGCAGCGGCAGGTAGATGTGCCGAAAGGGTTTTACTATGGCGAGACGACGAACCAGGTTAGCACACAAGACGCGGCTAAATTGACGCGCAAATCGTAAGGGTTCCCGGCGACG
>JAKPIL010000181.1 GCA_029549845.1 bacterium | reverse complement strand
TGTTGTTGATAAGCTCCTGAATAAGCACGGTTTTGCCCACACCAGCGCCACCGAACAAGCCAACCTTACCACCCTTGGCAATCGGCGCAATCAGGTCAATAACCTTGATGCCCGTTTCCAGGATTTCGGTTTTGTTACTTTGCTCATCGAGCTTTGGCGGGTCGCGGTGGATGGGTGAACGGTTGCCCTTAGGCACGCCGAGCCCGTCTATGGGGTCACCGACCACGTTAAACATGCGGCCCTGGGTGTCATCGCCGACTGGTACCGATATAGGTGAACCGGTGGCGCTAACTTCTTCGCCGCGGCGCAAACCATCGGTACTCTGCATAGACACAGCGCGTACAGTGTGCTCGTCAAGGTGCTGGGCAACCTCGAGCGTGAGCGTTTCATCAGCGCGCTTGATTTCGAGCGCGTCATAAATGTTCGGCAGGTTGCCGCCCGGAAACTCCACGTCGACCACCACGCCGACTACTTGGATTACTTTACCTGTGTTCTCACTCATTATTCATTCCTTTCTTGAATCATGGAGTATGGAGCATGAATCATGCCGCTGCCTTCCGTTGCTTCGTTGATTTTATCAATCCTGTTAATAACTTATGAACAACTACAGACTGTTGGGCAATTTGATCAAATCGGTCGCTCGTAATGTATTTCACATCTCTCGCCACAATGAGCTGATTTTGCGCTTCTGTCAGTGAGCCATGCGCCATGGTGTAAAAATGCGCTTTATCATTATACGATAGCCTCGAAAAGCCCTCGGCGATATTCGACGTCACCGACACGACCGCACGACGCAGCTGATTCGTAAGCCCGAATTGTTCTTCTTTTGGAAAGAGTCTTGTCAGTTCGTAGACCCGTAGCACAAGTATATGACCCTGTTTCCAAGTGTCTAAATCCGTAAAACTCTTGATGCTTACTTCATGCTCCATACTTCATGCTCCTAAGCGCTGAAAGCGCTTACTTCATTGCCTCCGCGCCGCCGGATATTTCTGCTAGTTCCTGGGTGATTGCAGCCTGACGAGCTTTGTTCATCTCTAGCGTCAGGTCGTCTACCAGGTCGCTGGCATTATCGGTGGCGTTTTTCATGGCAAGCATACGCATACTGTGTTCGCTGGCACGGGCATCGAGCAACGCCTGGTAAATCTCTGCTCCCACCAAACGGCGCGCTACGCCTTCGAGCACGACTTCGGTGTTTGGTTCATACGTCGCATCACGCACAAAGGCCGTGACGTCTGTTTTTACAAACCCAGCGGGCAAAATTCGCTCTACCACGGCTGTCTGCGTCATGCTGCTCACAAACTTTGTGTATATAATGTCGACCGCGTCGACCTTGGTTTCCTCGAACATCGCCACCGCGGTGTTCAGGATGGCGTAGAACTCAGAGCCTTCTGGCTGGTCTGGCAGGTCGGTGTATGTGCCACATACTTCGGTATCTTTGAGTCGTGTCACAAACTGCGATGCTTTGCGGCCAACGGCAATCGTTTCATTGCGAACGCCATTTGCGTCATCGTCGCGCAGTGCTTGTATGTACGCCTTCATGATGTTCGCGTTATAGGCACCGGCCAGGCCTTTATCGGCCGCCATGACTATGATGAGCCGGCCTTTCACGGGGCGCTTCTGGAACAGCGGATTACGCTTGGTTGCACCCTGGCTCGAAAGGTAGGTCAGCAGCTCGTTTGCAGTCCGCGTGTACTCACTCGTGGCCTTGGTGGCATCTTGGGCGCGGCGCATTTTGCTCGCCGCCACCATTTGCATGGCTTTGGTGATTTGCTTGGTACTTTTGACCGAGCGAATACGACCCTTGAGTTGGCGTGTACTAGCCATTGACGACCTCCGGCCGTTCTAGAGATAAGACGTAAGAGTTATGAGTTAAGGGTCGCGCTTCGCGCAATGTAACTTCATTCTTGACTCTTGTCTCTTGTCTCATGACTCTCATTACCCTTCAAAACCCTTCGCGGCAGCATTCGCCGTCTTAGCGAGGAGCTTACCGAGTGGGCTATCTGCTTCCACCTTGTCTTTACCGGTGTTCAGCTCTTTCATCTCGGCTTTGTGCTCTTTGGCGAGCTTGGCGAGCAGGGCAGCTTGTGCTTCCTTTACCTTTTCGCGCGGTACGGCGTCAAAATGGCCTTCGTTGACCGCAAAAATAGAAGCTACTTGCTCCCAGACACCCAGCGGGCTGTACTGTGGCTGCTTGAGGAGCTCAGTCAGGCGCTGACCGCGTTCGATCAGCTTCTTGGTTTCTTCATCCAGGTCAGAGCCAAACTGCGCAAAGGCAGCGAGCTCACGGAACTGGCTCAGACCGAGCTTGAGCCGGCCAGAGACGGACTTCACAGCTTTGGTCTGGGCGTCACCACCCACGCGGGACACGCTGAGTCCAGCCGAAATAGCCGGGCGAATACCCTGGTAAAAGAGGTCTGTTTCCATGAAAATCTGACCATCGGTGATAGAAATAACATTGGTCGGAATGTAGGCGCTAATGTCGCCCGCTTGTGTCTCAATGATAGGCAAGGCGGTCAAACTACCAGCTCCCAGTTCGTCGTTCAACTTCGCAGAGCGCTCCAGCAGGCGAGAGTGGAGGTAGAACACATCACCAGGGAAGGCTTCGCGTCCTGGTGGGCGGCGAAGGAGTAGTGACATCTGGCGGTAAGCCACGGCGTGTTTGGTAAGATCATCGTAGATGATGAGCGCGTGCTTGCCGTTGTCGCGGAACCATTCGCCCATGGCAGTGCCTGCATATGGGGCGAGATACAGCAGAGAAGCTGGATCACTTGGGCCAGTCGCCACCACGATGGTTTGGTCCATCACGCCTTCTTGCTTGAGGCGTTCGACCAAACGAGCAACCTTGCTCAGTTTCTGACCGATGGCGACGTATATATTAACCACGCCAGTTTGCTGACGCGCCTGGTTAATCATGGTGTCGAGTGCAATCGCGGTCTTGCCAGTCTGGCGGTCACCAATGATAAGCTCGCGCTGTCCACGGCCGATAGGGAACATGCCATCGATGGCCATAATCCCTGTCATAAGCGGCTCATGCACACTGCGACGACCCATAACACCGATTGCTTTTTGCTCAACGAGTCCAGTTTCTTTGGCCTTAATGGCGGGACCACCATCTAGCGGCTGACCCAGTGGGTTCACGACGCGGCCGAGCAGCTCAGCCCCAACCGGGACTTCCAGCACGACACCCTTTAGCTTCACCGCATCGCCGGCCACCACAAAGCGGTCTTCGCCCAGCAGCACGGCGCCAATTTCATCTTCCATGAGGTTGAGCGCAAAGGCTTCTACCACCCCGTTTTTGGTCTGGATTTCGAGCACTTCGGCGTAGCCGGCGTTTCGAAGACCATGAACCCAGGCGACACCGTCACCAACACGGGTTACAACACCGGTTGATTCTAGGTTTTCGCCGCTATCGAGCTGAGCAATGGCGTTGCGCAGGCCCTTCGATAATTCGGTGACTGCAATATCTGGCATTAGTTATTCCTTCCAGTCATATTAGGTAAGAGGTTACAGGTTATAGGTGAGAGTTTATGTGAGGATGCTTTAACCTCTAACCTAGAACCTCTCACCTGATGAAATGCATTGCGTTTCATAATTCCTTTCTATACTTTCGCGGCGCGAAGGCCATTGAGTTTATGTGCAATTGTTGCATCGTACGATGCTTCTGGGGTCTGAACACGCAAGCCACCCAGAACGCTGGGGTCTACGACCTCGCGCAGGTGTACTTCGCCTGCGCCTATCTGCTTGACCACTGCAGCACGCAGCTGGTCGTCGAGTGGGCGGGCCGATGTGACGGTCGCCACCACAGTCCCACGCTCCAGAAGCGCATCTTCTATGGCGCGGACAACCAGGGTCATTTCACGCAAACGGCGCGATTCATACAGGTACGCGGCGACTTCCATGAGCACCTGTTCGGGTACTGCGCCTTGTTGCACCCTGTCGGCGACGTAGGCGGCTATTTTGCGGCGGCTCAGCTTTCCGTGCATGCGTTTTAAGCCTTCACTGCTTTCAGCGAGTCGGCAATAAGCTGCGTATCCACCGTGGCAGTCACGGTTTTGCCCACGACTTTTTCGGTGGCCTGCGCCACGAGCTCAATAGTTTCATTGTGCAGAGCTTTTTTGGCAGCCAGCACGTCTTTATCTATAGATTCATGTGCTGCCGCTACGATACGCTCGGCCTGAACCTTAGATTTTTCTTCGCTTTTGGCGAGCATGCCAGCCGCTTCTTCTTTGGCAGTGGTGACTATGTCGGCCGCTTCGGTTCGCGCCTGTTTGAGCAACTTCGCGAGCTTTTCTTCGGTTTCGGCTGCTTGCTTGGCGGCATCAGCGGCAGCGGCGTTGCTTTCATCTATCCGGGCCTGGCGGTCATCGACCGCCTTCATGAGCACTGGGAACACGTACTTACTCAGTAACCACGTGAGCAGCGCAAAGGCAATGATCTGGAATACGAGCAGTTTGACGTCAATACCAAGGGCTTTTACCGGATTGGTTGCTTCTGCCGCCTCACTCGCAAATTGTGTAAATAAATATGTCACGTAATATTCCTATTGTTAGAGACGCCTATTAACCCTTGGCAAGAAAGCCGACGATGATACCGATGATAGCCAATGAATCGGCAAAGACAATGGCGGTGATCATAAGTGTACGCAGCTCACCAATCTTCTCTGGGTTACGGCCAGCCGCGCCCAAAGCGCCCTTACCTATAAGACCCACGCCCATGGCAGCACCAAGTGCTGGCAGTGCGTATGCGAGTGCGAAAGCGATATTTTCCATTAGTGATAACTCCTTATGTTTAACTTGGTTTAATTGTGTACCAGATGGGTTATTCACCCCATTTCTTCTGCTGTCATCCTGAATTTAGTTCAGGATCCATGCCTCGTCTTACATCTATAGTCTAAGGCGAAGCATGGATTCCGAAACAAGTTCGGAATGACAACCGAAATCTCATTTATGCTGCCACTACCTCCTTGGTCTTAGCAGATTCATGAGCAGTATCGTGGGAGCCCCCGTGGCTCGCGGTCGCTAGGCTGGCAAAGATGAGCGTAAGCACATAAAACACATAGGCCTGGATGAAGCCGATAAAGAGCTCAAACGCCATGAAAAACGGCAGGACCGCCGAGGCAGCATAAGACGCCAGCCCGGCTACTATAGCCAGCAATGCCGCACCGGCAAACGCGTTCCCGAACAATCGAAGACTAAGCGCAATCAAGCGCGAAAATTCACCGATAAGCTCCAGAAAGCCCTCAAATGCACCAATTGGGTTTTTGAGTGGGTTTATAAGATAGCGCTTTGCATTACCCATAAGACCGTGCTGCTTAATAGCGTAGTATTGCACCGCAACCATGCTTGTTATGGCAAGTGCAATCGTAAAGTTTAGGTCGGTCGGCAGGGAGCGAAGCAGCTCGCCACCATGCCAGCTTATAGAATGTCCCACGCCTGGCAATATGTCTGCCCAGTAACTAATGAGCACCGTGAAAAATATCGTCAGCGCCAGTGGAGCGATGCTCCGCGCCATAGTCCGGTCGGGCACTATGTCGTACACGGCCTTATACATACCTTCAAACGCCCACTGCACGAGCCCCACAAACCGGTTCGTGCGGCCGCGTTTGACCATAGTTGCCGTATAGAAAAACATGCCCAGCATAATAGCAACGCTAAAACCACCGAGCAGCATCGCGTTTGTCACTGGCAGGGGGCCGATGTGAAAAATCGCTTCTGTTGGCAGCACAATATTGAGCTTTTCAGATGCAAAAAAATGAGGTGTCATGTGGTGGCACCTCCGCGTTTCAATTGGTTCTTAATAAGGAACATGGCAATCACTGCGCCGACTGCTACGCCCGCAAGCATAAGCCATGGCTTCGTATCGAATCGCACGTCGAAGTGTCGCCCCACAAGCAGCAGGCCAATGGTGGGGATAAAAAGCCGCCAGGTTGTATCGGCCATATCGAGCAGTATAGAAGCAGCCACACCCTTAGTGGGCGCCGTACGAGATCCAGGCGTGGTTGTTGGTAAATCCGCCATTACGTTAGTAGATTGTAACAGATAGCTCTGGGGGCTGTAAACACTTCCGGTTGTATTTTTGTAATATTTCTCACAGACAATATGTCAGAAAATCCTAGATGTGACGATATGTCTGTTCGTCACGATATGAAATCTGCAGAATCTTGATAGCGCCAGCAGCATTTCTACTATATACAACTCGTAGCCGTCCTTTACGCACGCGGAATGTATTCTTTACCCCTTTGAGAGGTTTGCAGTCGAGGTGCTCAAGCTCATCGTTCCGTATATCTAACAGCAGCGCTTCGACTAGCTCTAATTCTTTGCGATTTAGTCTAGCGAGAAACTTTTTTACCTGATCGGCCATAGCGCTTGGGGTGCTCCTGCTTAAGCTCTTCTATTGCTGAGAGCACTTCGTCTAGCCCCACACCTTGCTTATCTATCTGCGTAAAATCTATCACCGTTTCCCATACTTCTTCTTCGAGCGGCACAATCCGAAACAGCGGCTGCGAATTGCGCTTGACGATAAAGCTTCCGCCGTCACGCACCGCTTGCACAACATCATCCGCCTTGAGCCGCAGTTCACGGAACCCGATTTCCCGCATTTTCTTTGGGTTTGATTCTATTATTTTCATATCAAAAGTTTAACAAATGTTTACTAAATAATCAACTATCGCATAGGCTCTCAGACAATACCAGGCAGCTCACGGTTGAGCACACCGATGGCCGCAAAAGCTATGTGCGAATAGGTCTGTTTACCCCCAGCAGTGCGGTACATGATGGGATCATCCCAGTCATCAGGCCGAATTTTTTCAAATTCCGCGAGCGCCTTACCGCCTACGTACAGCCTCGCCTCATACGAATCTTCACCCTCAATCTCAAGTATGCCAGACCAGTCTTGGGGCATTTCCTTGTAAAGCCTATCGACTCCGGCTATTCCTAAAACCTCCGCACTCGCCAAAAGATGCCTGCCGGGCAGTCTGTATGTCTTTTCCAGTAAGGTAGCTCGTACTCCGTAGTCTTGAATACTCACTCCACGGGTTCCTTCCCGTACAGGTATCATTTGTGTCAAAAGATTCCCTAGTAAAAACCCACCTATGCCCTTGGAGCGATGCTTTTCGGCTACATATAAATCGAGTACATCAATGCTCCGCTCTTGTGAATTTCTTCGTGACACAACGTATCCTATGGTCGGCCCCATGCCACTATCAGCCAGTTTGGTGTGTACCGCTACAACTCCAGCAGCTTCCATCAAATCCAAAATAACCTTACGTTCAAACGGCGTTTCGCCACGTCCAATTCGGAGTTCATTTATGTCTGGAATCTCGCCG
>JAKPIL010000178.1 GCA_029549845.1 bacterium | reverse complement strand
TTCTGGCTGCTCGGAACGTGGTTCCTGTGCTGCCAGAACCTGTACGAACCTACGACCCACGCTCACTTTGTTCGCTGGTCGTAGGTTCAAACCTCCGGCATAAACCATACAAAAAAGGCCAGACTAGCTGACCTCTTTTGTTTGGTACGCCCTGCAGGATTCGAACCTACGACCTTCTGTTCCGAAGACAGACGCTCTAATCCGCTGAGCTAAGGGCGCGCAAATGTATGGATAGTATACCAGGGTAGTTCTTAAATGACGAGGAGGATGACGCCGAAGGTGCAGATGGAGGCGGCGATGAGCTTGCGCGTGATGTTTGTACGCTCGTCACGCATAAATGCAAAAGCAAGCAGGGCGGTGATGATTATGCCAGCTTGTCGTACCGGTGCGACAAGGCTAAACGGACCTTCTATGTACGCATAGTTAATGGCAACATTGCCGAGAGCATAGACCACCGCAAGAACCAGCATGGACTTGAGAATTTTACCGCGGAGCAGGTTTTTACAGAGGCGGATTTTACTTGGTTTTACAAGTAGCGAGCCTAAACCGCCCAGCACAAATGAGAACCATATCCAGGTAATTGGCTCCACATTTCGCGCAACATAGGCTGAACTGGCGATGGCTATGCCGAAAAGTAAGCCGGTTAAGAGACCAAGCACAATGCCTTTCTGGCTGCGAAAGATTCGATGGCTTTCAGCGAGGAGGGCCACACTTGCGAATATGAGTAGCGCACCGAGAAGTTGCAACCAATCAAGCTGCTCACGGTACAGCCATATACCGGCCAACATAATCCAGATGGCTTGCGTTGCAAACAGCACAGAAAATGCCGATGCGTCTATGTGTTTCAGGGTTTTCGCGTACACCACAGACCCAATCCCAAAGCACACTGTGCAGAGCCCAACGGCAAACCACTGTGATGAGTAGCCCGCAAATGACATACCATTCACGAGAGTCCACGGAAGCATCACAGCCGCAACGAGCAGCTGAAACGTCCCGGCAAATGCCACATCATCCGCTTTGTACCGGTGTAAAATAACTCGCTGCAGCAAAATCGCCACCGAAAGCAGCAGCACCGCAACCGCACTATACACCTGCCACGTCATGGGGTGATCTTTAGCTTAGCTTTTCCGAGTATGGCGTCCATGACGCCTTTCTTGAGCTGTATAGGGTGATGCTCTTTCACGCGGACTTTATCGTAGACCGTGGGCAAATGCTCGGTGTGATAGGTGCTGCGCAGGGATTCATAGGCTTGCTTTCCATATAGCCGCCAGAACTCCTTCTCTTCATAGTACGCATGGGCATAGAGCCATTTCTTCCCGCCATAGTGAGCTACCAGATGCTCTACGCGTTTATTCGCTGCCAGAAAATCATCGTATTGGTCATAATACCCGCCCCATACGCCGATGTTGACAACCAACGGGGTTGGCAGGTTGCTGCATATGAAGGGTGATTTTTCTTCGGGCAACAGAGGGCAGAGCCATAAAGGATAGATACCCAGCTCGGCATCAACGAATTTCATAAAATCCACAGCTTTATTTAGTGGCATCGCAAGATCCTGTACGATGTATTTTTGGGACATACCACTGCTTTGTAGTGCTTCATACATCTTACGTGTGTGTAGGAGCCTATCGTGGATAAAACGCCAAAAACGAGTAAAAGGTACGCCTATTAGTGTAAACGCAAGCTTGCCGACCCAGAACCCGCCACGGTCATAGCGGAAAAGATAGTCCGTGAGCGGAATAGTTTTATTCCAGACGCCACCGTGTGACTCCTTTTCTGTATCTAGGTAGAACCACTCGTCGTGAGCACGGCTAAAGCGGGTGAGTCGGCCACTCTTTTCGTTGGTGAGTGTGCCTACCATGATAACGCCGTGGTCGCGGGAGAACATTATTCCATCGATGTAGTCGGGCTTGTTCGCTACTTCTGTTTGTATACGCTCCACGGCAGCATCAAAACTTTTGACAGGGAAGTAGGTGAGCCGAACGTACTTTTTTGTGGGGATAAGCCGTAGCTCCACAGCGGTCATGACGCCAAGTGTGCCATATGACCCTGCTGTACCATAAAAGAGATCAGCATGCTTCTTTGGGTTGCAGGTGATGACGCTGCCATCTCCGGTTATCATCTCGTACGAATTGCAGGTATCGTGAAAGCCTCCGAATTTGAATGAGCTGCTTTCACCGGCTCCACCCTGAATACCGCCTCCGACCGTTATTCCTGGGAACTCCATGACCACGGGCGGAATAAGGCCATGCTTAAGTGTGGCGCGGACGAGTTTATCCATGGGGACATTTGGCTCGACAAGGGCGGTTTTGTTCTCTACGTCTATTTTTAAGACGTGGTTAAGGTCGCTTGTGTCGAGCATTTCACTTCGTTTAAAAACCTGGATTCGGGTAGAGTTTGTACTGCCGTGGTAGATTTTGAATGGTTTTTTCTGTACGTAAAACTGGCTGACTTGCTCCGAGAGCTCGGTGACGCGCTTTTGGTGTTGTTCCATACAGATGATTGTATCACGCGAGGGGGAGGGTGATGGTGAAGGTAGTGCCTTTGCCCTTAGCGTTCGGGCGCGCCACAATACGGCCATGGTGAGCCGCGACGATTTGCTTGGCAATAGATAGGCCTAGGCCATGGCCTGCAACGTTCTGAGCGCTGCGAGACGTATCTGCCCGGTAGAAACGGTCAAAGATGTGAGGCAAGTCTTTGACAGGTATGCCCGGGCCGGTATCGACGACTCGCAATTCTGCATGCTTGCCCTTTACGGACGTGGTGAGTGAGACAGTTGACTTTGCGGGGCTGTATTTGATGGCGTTGTCGAGGAGTATAACGACGGCGTCGGTAAGGCTGGCGGTGTTTCCGACCACGGTGATAGCACCCGCCTTGTTCTCTATGCTGATGCGCTTTGCCTGGGCGAGGGGTATGGTGTGGTTGACTGCCTCTATGGCGACCGCTTCGAGCGATGTTGGGCCAAGGGCAATATCGTGGTTGTTAGCGAGGAGTAGGAGACGGTCGGTGAGTGTGCGCATGTGGCCGACTTCGTCGAGGTTGCTTTGGAGCAGGCTTGCGTGTGACTGTTTGGTGGCCTTTTTGTCGCGCAGGCCGACCTCTATTTCGGACTGCATAATGGTCAGCGGAGTGCGGAGTTCGTGAGCGGCATCGCTACTGAACCGGGTTTGGCTCTCGAGAGCATCCTCTACCGGCTGGAGGGTGCGCCGAGCGAGTATGTAGCTGCCAATTGCGCCGCTTGAGAGCACGACGAGGTTAAACAGAACTAGTTGTCCGAGTATGCGTGAGCGACTTTCGGCGACTCGGTGCTCGCGCCAGGTCTGAAAATCGTCGGTCTCGTCATAGAGGTTGAGAAGCGTTTCGCCCGGTCGAGGCGGTCGGTAGCTTCGGCCAAGCTCGTGTGTGGATATTTGGAATACAATGAAACTAAAAAGTAGGCTGATGAATAGCAAAATCAGCGTATACCACGCTGTAAGCTTCAGGGTCGCCGAGTGAAATATGGGGTGTTTCATGCTGCCTCGCCTAGTTTGTAGCCGAACCCGCGCACGGTATGGATGAGTGGTTTGTTTTTGAACGGCTTGTCTATTTTGTTGCGCAGGTAGCCTATGTACGCCTCGACGGTGTTGGGTAAAATATCGGCGTCAAAGTCCCAGACATGGTTAATGATGTTGTCTTTGCTGAGCACGCGGTCATGGTTGCGCATGAGGTATTCGAGCAGCGCGTATTCGGTCTGCGAAAGGGCGATGGGTGTATCGGCGCGGCGGACATCGTAGCTGATGGTGTCTAGGCTGAGATCGGCAACGTGAAGCGTGGTGCCATTGCTCTGGTGTGGGCGACGGGTAAGGGCGCGCAAGCGGGCAAGTAGCTCTTCAAACGAAAAGGGTTTCACAAGGTAATCATCTGCCCCAGCATTGAGGCCATTCACGCGGTCGCGTACTTGACCCTTCGCAGTGAGCATAAGCACAGGGGTTTTCACGCCCTTTTCACGGAGGGTTTCACATATTTCTAAGCCGTCCATCCCGCCGGGGAGCATGCGGTCAAGGATGATGGCGTCGTAGTCGTCGCCGAGGGCGGCAGCGAGGCCGCTTGGGCCGTCGTGGCAGACCTCTACGGTGGAGTGCTCTTGCTCGAGCCCCATTTTGATAGCTCGTGCGATTTTGGGTTCGTCTTCTATAAGGAGTAATTTCATAATACGTAGTAGTGTAAAGTCACTATCTGAATTATACCTGAGAGTTGGAGGAATGGGATGAATAGTGGATAGCGAATGGTGAATATCCCCCACTGTCATCTCGACCGTAGTGGAGAGA
>JAKPIL010000168.1 GCA_029549845.1 bacterium | reverse complement strand
GCGAGCGACTGGGGTAAAAACGTACCGGTGTATATCATTTCTAACCTAAACGAAACCGAAGCGCCCAAAGACCTGCGGGAGCTTGGCATCTCGGGGTACTCTGTCAAAGCCATGATGACGGAAGACACCGTCGATAACATCGTGAACGGTATTTTGCACCCCGGCCAGCAAACTGCGGCGCCAGAGGTCGGCGCACCCGCAGGTGGTCCTACACTCGCTGATGTTCCGTTCCACGAAGCACCCGCCGAATAGTAAACTCTCTAGCCTCTAGATTAAGCAGCCCGGGTAGCATCCCGGGCTGTTTTTGTAGTGCGAGCCGAAATGCAGTGGTAGCCGCTCGTTAGCAAGGAAGCGTATATCGTAAAACATACTATACAATATATTTTTTTGACTCGTGAACAGGGGTCAATAATCATGTTATATAAATCACAACGGCAAAAATTAACGGATTGCTTGTGCTTAAAAAATGTATGGTATAATTACTCTAGTGTTTTGAGGCGGTTTGCGAGGCGACTCAAGACACAGTGAGAGATAGTGATTGAGATGGAGATTTGAGAGGTAGGCTTGAATGCGTTCGAGCCTAGAAAAGAACGACCAGCATATGCTGGTTTTTTGTTATGTCATGCCACGAACGTTGCGAACTGTCTCAAATGCACTTACGATGCAACTTTTTATATGGCCGTGCGTTATATTCATATTGAGCACTGCTGTATGAAGATAGAAAACGAACAAGAACTAGTAGAACGGGCCAAGTCCGATCAAGAGGCTTTTGGGCAGCTGTTTGAGTACTGCTATCAGCCTATTGC
Organism: bacterium; assembly: GCA_029549845.1. Taxonomy (GTDB): domain Bacteria; phylum Patescibacteriota; class Saccharimonadia; order Saccharimonadales; family UBA4665; genus JAGXIT01. The sequence goes on along the minus strand of JAKPIL010000168.1, from coordinate 1,758 downwards.
GGATTACATGCTGCGACGCGTCGGCGATGTTGCGGTGGCGCAGGACCTTACATCGGTAACATTTATAAAAGCGTGGAGAGGCTTGCCCACATATGAATGGCGTGGTGTTCCGTTTCTGGCGTGGCTGTACAGAATCGCAAATAATGAAGTGCAGAATCACTATCGGCGCATAAAGTTGCAGCCGGCTTCGCTCGAGGAGCTCTATGACGAAACCGGCTACGAAGCGCCTAGCGAGCGGCAGCTAGAGAAAGACCTTATGGATTATCAGGACTTGCTAGAGCGGCATAAAGACTTCAAACTCGTGCAGTGCATTATCCAGTCTTTACCACAGAAGTACCAAGAAGTTTTGGCACTACGCTTTTTTGAAAAAATGACCATCAAAGACATTGCGCTCATCACGGGCAAAAAAGAAAACACCGTGAAGTCACTGCTGAAACGAGGTACAGCGCGGGTAATTCGCAACTTTCATGAACAGAAGGTGTTATAAAGGTATGGCACGAAGAAGTATTAACGAAAAACAACTCCAGCAGCTGGCGGTACCATCCGCCGACTGGAACGCGCACCGCGCACAACTTAAACGAGCCCTGGTGGCTGCTTCACGGCCAGAGAATAAACCTAAGTGGAGCAAATATAGTATGCGCAAAAATAAATTCACTATACCTAGTCTGGCGACTGTGGTGGCGGTTGTAGTTATTGTGGCCATGGTGGCCGTACAGGTTCAAAGTCCAGTTTCAGCAGCCGAGTTAACACAGAAGAGCCTTCGTTCGGTCGCGGCGCTCAGCGATGATGAAAGGCGCGTACTCGACATGCGTGTAAGTAACCCAGAGGAAGAACTGCGCGCCGCGAAGCAGGCCAAGGACCTCACAGCCCTCACCTATGACGAGTACAAGGCGTTACCACAACCAGGTGGCACAAACGAAACGGCCACCGACGGCGTCAACATGCAGAAGCTGACCTTTTTGAAATACACCGACGCCGAAGGCGCCACCCATATTATAGGAATCGATGCCAAGAGCTTGCCGGTCATGGTGCTGGTGTACAAAATTGGCTCTTATGGCGCCGGCCAAAGCTCAATGACGGTGCAGGGGATGAACGGTGAAGATGGCGCCGCAGCCGATGCCGCAATGGGCGCACCCGCACAGGGTTCGGGCATGACAACCTGTAGCAAATCTGCAGATGGGCAACCTGTTTGTACAACCAGCGACGGCTCGAACCCAATTTGTGAGACCGAAGCCAACGGCGCAATAAGTTGCAAATCCGCCCAATAACTGCTCGCCGTACTCCTAGCTGAAACAAAAGGCTCCATTTCATGAGGAGCCTTTTGTATAAAGTAGAGCATTGCCTTGAAAAATGTCGCAAGTATTTTTCACCCGATACTTTTGGTCAGGTGTTTGAACCCGCTCCAGGCCAAGCAAAAAGCCGGTCCTTCGACCGACTCATTGCTTGGCTGGGTATGAGGGATTCGACCTTGGCTAAAGCCAACCCAGCTCCCATGGTCGCTGGGCTACGGGCGACTGGGTGCCACTGGCACCCGCGTTCGAACCCCGCACTACTTCAAACATATAAATAGAGCCTACCTTTCGGCAGACTCTATTTACATGGCTGGGGATACGGGACGGGAATATAACTTTTGAGGATGATAGCTTGGACTTTGATTTATCTGAAATTTATAGTGTGTTTGACGATAGCGAAGGAGATAAATAAGGACGCGCTTCATTAAACAGAAATGAGCTTATCAGCGAAATTTTCAGGATTGAC
>JAKPIL010000192.1 GCA_029549845.1 bacterium | reverse complement strand
TTTCGACGCAATAATAGGGGTGAGCCATGGCCAATAGATGCGAGAGGGCTTCCACATGGGGTGCTCGACTTACTATCTGAACTTGCAACAGCTCGACACGAAAAAGACTCCTGGTACGACAGGCAGTTATTAGAAGCCCCTCACAGTGTAGTACTACAACCTTCGCCTCGGCATGAACGAGTGAGCACCAATGCCTATACTGAACTACTGGCCTCATTTGCTGTGGCACAAACACGCCAAGAGGATCAATTGTTCGAACCACCGGTACGAGCCGCCGCGTAAGGTATGTCACTGTAATATTCTTGAAAACGGAGTAGTCTTTCTGTAGAAGGACGAATTATGACAGGTGTAGAATCACACGTTCCGCCGCATGGCGGGGAAAACGAAGTTTCGCAGGCGGAGCAGTACGCTGCTATTCTTGGACGGATGTGCTTGGCCGAAAACCGCACAGACATGTTCAAGGAGTCTGGCTTACGAGGTAGGAAAATCGTTGGGTTTCATGCGCTCCTGTTAGAGAATGGCCAATTGAGCGTAGTAGTACATCACACCGCTCCCCAAGACGCATATAACCAGAAATCGACGCACAAACAACCACTTGATATTCATCCTGCTTGGGAGCCATTTGTACCAGACGTACTTAAGAGCCTTCGCGAGTGGGCAGGCCTGCCGGCGTGGGAGCAGGATCGAGCACGGTTGGGCGCAGAAGCACTTCGCATGGCTCCGCCCCAGAAACAGGATATAGATGGGCTTGGTTTGGCTGACGTCATAGTTGCCAAGTTTGACGGCACCAGGGAGCGGAGTAATGAAGGTCCTTTTTGGGGCAATAATAGTTAGATTGTGATTTCTATCATATTCTTTTGTGTGCAACTGCGGGTATAATGCATGTAAAGATAAGCTGTATAACAAAAATGACAAACAAAATTTCGACACCATTCGAATCAAGAATCGCACAAAAACGGCTCGCTCCTTATGTACATGCTCTGACGGCGCTCGCCGAGCTAGCCTATAGACAAGCTTCGGTGCGGAGTGCTCCCGCTGCCTTTCGGCTTGCAAGTCTTGCATTTGACGCAGGCCAGTACACCGATGACGGTAAGCCATTTCTGAGGCTCATAGCTACTGACGAGCGCCAGCAGAATATACCTGGCCAGGAGAGTGTATGGCGGCCAGGACTTTTTACAGACGTACATATTATAGGCAGAGCAGCGATGTGCATGGACGAGCGAACCCTTGAGGCACTGCGAGATTTAGCGGCGCAGGAATGGGCGCACCAGCATACGCTTGATTTGCGACTGCTGGATATAGTGATTTCCGCGCCAAACGAATACGCTTCACCGGTCAGCGTACGTAACACGGCATAGCAAAGCTCAGACCATAAGCGCTGAGGGCGACTTCTAGTTGCGGGTCAAAACTGAACGCACCCTCTAGTCGCAGTACGTTCGAGTAGTATGGGGCTATAGCTTATTTGCGAGGCTTGTTTTTATGTTGAGAATAAGGGGTATTGCAAACAAGGCTGTTACGATGGCAAAATCAGGGCTCACGACGTGATATACACTGCTCGATGCGAAAAGGGCGCCCGAAAGCACGATGCATAAAAGAGCATCTGTTCTCGGGAGTTGGTAATTGCTGATTCTTTCTATATGTTCAGACGATAATGTGCCAAGTCGAACCTTGTATGCACGCATAGACTCACCCTTGTCAGGTAGGTACCCAAAAATCATCCCGATGTTTTTCATAATGTACATGAGACAAATCCCAAAGATAAAACTTTTGGCCACTATGTATACCGCTGGCAGAGCCATGATGTTCAAAGAGGGTTGGTTGATACTATCCGATACTTCCACTGCGTAGCGAACGACATATAGGATGGAAAGCATGAGCGTCGTGCACGAACTAACGATGCTAACTATCAGCTTGCCTTGCCGCGAAAGCACTCGGGAGGAAAAGGCGTGCAAAAGTATATACAGTACGAATATAGCTAGGAAGACGCAGCCCAACAGCTTCAATGCGTGTATGTTTTCAAAGAGCCGAACTGTGTAAAGAAAATAACTAAGGACAAGAGCTTGCAGTAGCAGCGTGCCCTCGGTGAGCTCTAGACGGAACTTGCCCCACGCCTCTATGAGTATCAAAAAGGCAAACATGCAGACAATGAGTATTGGAGAATATTGCAGGAGCACAGCATAAACGGATGTCGTGTCTGCAGTATTCTCCAGCCTTCCTGCGATGTAAAAGATGAGAATATAAGACCAGACGGTGGCATAGACGGTCCTTTTTACAACTCCTCGTAGCGGGATACGGAGTGAGCGTTGTACCTCAAGCTGTAGACCCACAAACATTGGGATTGCAACTAAGGTCAAGATAGAAGGAAGGGTTTTGTGCTCTATGGTTGTCATGCCATGGAGATATGCCGTCAGGAATAATACACAAAGAGCGACTGATATAAATCGAAAAATCTTTGCAATCTTTTTCTGTCGACGCTTACGCACGCGCTGCTTCTGAGCTGAGCGAGTTGTGGATAATTTTGTGTGTGTTTGTGCCATGTATGTAGCGAATTATAAAGTGGTACGCCCGAAGGGATTTGAACCCCCGACCTTTGGTACCGGAAACCAACGCTCTATCCAGCTGAGCTACGGGCGCGTAACCAGGTGGAATTATAGCACAGCTAAAATTTGTTACCCATAAAATACTATTGATTTATTTAAAAAAATGTAGTACAATACGAAAAAGGTAATTAACCTAAAATAAGGTCATTAGTAGGACACTCCGTCCAGAAGTAATCCTTTCTCTCTCGCACATTGTATCGCACTTTTAAA
>JAKPIL010000130.1 GCA_029549845.1 bacterium | reverse complement strand
CCAACGCCTATATTTTATCGAACTATTGCTAGCCCATAGCCTTTCGCCCGTGAAGGTTTCTCCTTATTGTAAGACTTAATGACGCTCTAGGTAATATTTAGGGTCAATCGGCACATATACTAACTTGCGGCAAGACGCAGTTCTGGCAGTGGCCGTGGTAATATGGATAGTATATGTGGACAGAAACAAAACACGGGCTTTATAAACAATTTGTCTTTACAGATTTTCACCATGCGTGGAGTTTTATGGAGCGGGTGAGTGCGGTTGTAAACAGGCTAGACCATCATCCGCGCTGGCAGAACGAATGGAATGTCGTGGAATTTTGGCTATCGACACATGAGCCGCAGCAGGGAATTACCGATAGAGACTGGGAACTCTCGCGGGCCATAGATGCACTCATCGACGACTCCGCAAAAGCAACAATGGATGCAAATGATGAGGAAAAAACAACAAGAATAACAGAGGTGCAACTATACGCAGATGGTGGTTCACGCGGAAACCCTGGACCCTCAGCAAGCGGGTTTGTGCTGCTCGATATGGGTGGCAAGGTTGTGCATGAGCAGGGTGTATGCCTGGGCATTACCACAAATAACCAGGCTGAATACCAGGCGCTGAAGCTCGGGCTTGAGGCTGCGCTAGAGCACTTCCAGGCGCGCGAAGTGCATGTATATATGGACAGTATGCTTGTTGTAAACCAAATGAAAAGAATATTTAAAGTGAAAAACCGCGACCTGTGGCCCATACATGATGCCATCACGCAGCTCCTGCCAAGGTTTGAAAAGGTGAGCTTTGACCACGTACCACGCGAACTGAACAGGCTGGCAGACGCCCAGGTCAACAAGGCACTCGACGCTCAGCCACAGACAACAGCTCAGCACATACAAAGTGCTTAGAGCGACAAGACCTGTGACCTGTCCTTGAACATAACAGAGGTGGTATAATAGAAGGGTTAGATTACCAGCTAATCGCCCCGCACCTTAAAGAGCTATGGTACAATCTGGGTCATGCATTATGTGTATGTTTTGCAGAGTGAAAAGACAGGGCGTTTTTATATAGGTCAGACCGCTGACCTCAGATCGAGATTGTACGAGCATAACTCCGGTAAAAGTACCGCGACAAAGCCTTATATACCATGGAAGTTGGTTTACTACGAAGCGTACGTTCTAAAAACGCATGCTATCGTACGAGAAATGAAACTAAAGCACCACGGCAAGGGCTTTGCAGAGTTGAAAAAGCGAATTGGCTTTTAGCTCTTTAAGGTGCGGGGAGGAAAGTCCGGGCAGCATAGGGAATGACAGCCGTTAACGGCGGCCAGGGGTGACCCTAGGGAAAGTGCCACAGAAACGATACGTCCGAGTTTCGGCTTGGTCACGGTGAAACGAGTGCCCGCCGAAAGGCGGGTGGGAGTTCTAGCGAACTTGTTCGCGTTAACTCCCAGTGTAAGAGACCACAGTCGCGCATGGTAACATGCGAGAGAGGTAAACCCTGTCTGCTGCAAGGAGTGAGCTATATACGTTCCCGCGATGCTCGCGTTTAATCCCGCTTGAGCCTGCGAGCAATTGCAGGCCTAGATAGATGGTTAGCACCTTGCTTCTTGCAAGGTACAGAACCCGGCTTATCGGCAATCTAATACCTATGAAAACACCCCTGGAAACAGGGGTGTTTTGTGTAGGCGGACTATTTCATGCTTTTTTTGCTGCAAAAATAGCCTTTGCCCATTTTTGCCGATGCCATATGGTGAAGTCATACTGTGCGGAGTGTGTATGGATGGACATCATGTTTGGAAATACAGGGTATTTGCCTAAAAAGTGCGTCCACCCAAAGCTGATATCCGAAATATCATCGAATGGGGTTTCCTCGGGCTGAGCCTGTAGATTAAGAGCATGGGCTTCAAAAATGAGGCGTTTGTTAGTCAGAAAGAGTCTTCCGCCTACTGTTTCTGGTCCTCGCTGTAGATTCGCGGCGCTCGTTTTTAGTATCTTTTCGTTCGGGTTGAGTGTGGTTTTCATGAGGTAATCGTAACACAAAAACACCCCGCCACAAGACGTGGTGCGGGGTGCATTCTGTGAGAGGTGTAGGTATATCTGCTACTTCTCGAGTTTGCAGGCTTTGACGACTGCTTCAAACGCTTTTGGCTCGTTTACGGCTAGCTCGGCTAGGACCTTGCGGTCCAGCTCTATGTTTGCTGCCTTCAGGCCGGCAATAAGCCGGCTGTAGGTGGTGCCGTGTAGGCGAGCGGCTGCGTTGATGCGCGTGTTCCACAGGGCACGGAAGGTGCGCTTGCGGTTACGGCGGTCGCGGTAGGCGAACTGCAGGGCACGTGTAGTGGCTTGCTTGGCTCGCTTAACACTCACCTGGTTTGGGTGGCTAAAGCCTTTAGTGGCCTTGCGGAGTTTGACATGTTTTGCGTGACCTGGCACGCCTCTTTTGACTCGCATGCTAGACCCCCAACTTCTTGCGAATTATGTTGGTATTGGTCGCGTTCAATGTCTCCAAACCAGCCAGCTTGCGCTTGCGAGCGCCGCTTTTCTTCTGTAGGAAGTGGCTAGCGTGTGAGTGACGAACACGAACGCGTCCGTTCTTGGTTACTCGTACGCGGTCTTTGGTGCCGCTATGAGACTTGAGTTTTGGCATGGGATCTCCTATGTCTACTCGTTTAGGTTAGTGATGGTTTATCAGTTGGCTCGTCTGTTGGCTTTTGGGGCTTTGGAGCGACGCCGCGGATAACGAATGAAAGTTGTTTGCCGGTCAGCTGTGGGGCTTGATCGACGACGATGGTATCACCGAAGCTATCGATGACACGTTCAGCAAGCTTGAAGCCTATGTCTTTGTGGGCAAGCTCGCGGCCGCGAAAGAACAGAGTGATTTTGACCTTGTGGCCAGCCTCTAGAAACCCGATCACCTTCTTCATTTTTACCCCGAGGTCATGGTCGCCAATCTTGAGGCCAAAGCGCATTTGCTTCATGTCAAGAATCTTGTTGTTTAGGCGATTTTTCTGAGCCTGCTTTGTCTTCTGGTAGTTAAACTTGCCCCAGTCGACTATCTTGCAGACAGGCGGGTTGGCATTTGGCGAAATCTCGACAAGGTCGAGTTCCTGCTCTTGCGCAAGCATATACGCTTCGCGCGAGCTCATAACGCCGAGCTGTTTGCCATCTGCATCGATGACCCGTACCTCTGGTGCCCGAATTTGTCCGTTCAGGCGCGTGCTTGTGGTGATACTAGCTTCTCCTTGTTTGATACTTTCGTGATTGCCAGTGTAACAGATTGAAGAACAGAGGTCAATAAAAAGCCGAGCGTACTCGGGCTGTGCTATCTCAGATTAGAGCTTATGCTCGAAGGTGCTCCCTAAGCATCATGGTACTGGTGGGGGCGGTACTGAAGGGCTTCGGCGATGTGTTTTGGCTTGATAGCCGCGGAGTCATCGAGGTCGGCAATAGTGCGAGCAAGTTTGACAGAGCGCATATAGGCTCGTGCGCTGAGGCCGAACTTCTCAGCAGCATGATCGAGCATTTCTTTTGATGCAGGCTCAAGCTGGGCATGGGCCTTAACGTCTCGGTTTGTCATGTCGGCGTTTAGCTTGCTTGTGGTACCAAAGCGTTCTGTCTGACGGGCGCGGGCTGCGTTGACTTTCTGGCGTACCATATCTGATGTAGTTGCGTGGGGGCTTGTCTCTTGCAGCAGATGGCTGTTGTCTATCTCGTGTACATCGACGTATATGTCTATGCGGTCGAGGATTGGTCCAGACAGCTTGCGCCTGTACTGTAAGATTTGGTTTGGAAGGCACCGACACGGCTTGGTTGTGCCGTAATGCCCACAAGGGCAGGGGTTGGCGGTGGCTATGAAGATAAAGTTTGCCGGGTACTCGGCTGTTTCTTTGGCGCGCGCAATGGTGACGGTACGGCTTTCGAGGGGCTGGCGGAGTGCCTCTACGGTTACGCGGCCAAACTCTGGAAGCTCATCAAAGAGCAGTACACCGCGGTGTGCCAGGCTCATTTCACCGGGGCGAACGCTGTTGCCACCACCTACTACAGCAACATTGCTGGCACTGTGGTGGGGTGCCCGAAAAGGCCGGTCGACGATAAGCTGGTTAAAATCATTGCTGGCCAGGCTATGGAGGTGTGTGACCTCTAGCATTTCGTGGCGGTTCATTTCTGGAAGCAAGGTCGGGAGTACCTTTGCGAGCATGCTCTTGCCGGTGCCAGGCGGGCCTCCTAGTAAGACGTTGTGGCCGCCAGCGGCGCTAATTTCTATAGCTCTTTTCCCAAGTGCTTGCCCTATAACATCTTCAATCCCCAGTACATCTTCTGGTTGTGGGGCCGGTGCTACGGGGTTATCTGCAAGGGCATCAGTATCGGTTATGGATGGCTCTGCCTGGTTGTTTATGATGGCGTACCACTGTTCGAGCGAAGTTATGTCTATCAGTTGAATGCCTGGTACTAACGACGCCTGGGCGAGGTTACCAGACGGAATAACAAACGTTTTTATGCCGGAGTGTTTGCCGGCCAGCAGCTTGCCTATGATTCCTCGAACTGGTCGCACGGATCCTTCGAGACCGAGCTCACCGATAATCGCGCAAGACTCAGGTAGCGCGGTTGACTGACCTGTGGCCTGAAGGATGGCTGTGGCTATGGCAAGGTCAAAGCCGGTGCTTTCCTTTGGAATGTCAGCGGGGGCGAGGTTGACGGTAATGCGCTTGACGGGCAACTCCAGGCGTGAGCTTGCGAAGGCATTACGAATTCGCTCCTTGGCTTCGTCGACGGCCTTATTTGCGTACCCGACGATGATAATGTTTGGCAGACCTTTTGTGAGCTGGCACTCAATATCTACGACCAAACCATGTTGGCCGTTTTCTACCACCCCACAAATGCGTCGGTTCTTCATCGCGTATGTAGGCAAAATTATACAACTGCCCAAAAAGAAAGCAACCCATCAGTAGGTTGATGGGTTGCTTGCGAGATATTTTTTTCGTGTTTTTTCGTTTGTTAATCTTGATTTTCTTTTGAAACAACGACCTGCGAGAAGTCGTCGTTTCGTGTTGGTCTTTTTTGTTTTTGAGCACTTTTTTTATTCAGTGCTGCCCCTAATAATAGGGGCTTTGCAGGGGATTGTCAACATAAAATGCTTGTGTTTTTTATCACCATATACGCACCCCGAAAAGGGTTATGTAACCGGCACGTAGCAAACGTAAGCAAAAGCGTATTGACAAAACGAAGTGGATGTAGTAGTATTGAGATTGGCTAAGCCAAAACAAAAACAACACATTTAGCGCTCGAGTTACCTTACCGGTAGCGAGAGCGGTCAGTCACGTCGAGGGCGATAAGCGCTATACATTAATTTATATTGAGCGGATTTATCGCCTTTCGACACTAAGAAACTTTCCACACGCCCGTAGGCATAAGTGCCTTGGGCGTGTTTTAATACTGGTAGAATATATACTATGCCCAGCGTACGAAACTGGTGGGGCGTTGACAAGGAGAAGGGTATGCAAAAACGAAAGCTTGTTCAGGCACTTGCAACGTGGGGAGTGTTGATACTATTTTTGCTGATTACAAAGCCAGAGCATCTACCGGTAGGGGTACTCATTGTGCCTTTTTTGCTTCTTGGTTTTGCGGTATACCTAACGTGGCTTTCGCTGGTAGATGTATTTTTGCCAAAACACAGAGATAAGAAGACCACGCACGCAATACTGGGAGGTATAATTGCGAGTACGCTCGTGATATGCCTTGGCTTGCAATCTATCGGCGAGCTAGCGCTGCAAGATATCATACCAGTTATCCTGTTTGTTTCTCTCGTGTACTTCTATATTGCACGCAATTCAAAGCAGGCTTAGTTTGGCCTACCAAAGTAACGACAGGTCATACCCCTTGGTAGGTCTTGCATGAAGCCAATCTCCCTGGAATGGGTTCGCCTAAGCGCAGCGAAGTGTCGTTGCAAATGACTATACTTGCGACCTCTGAGCATATATACTACATAGTATGACCGATTTACCTATGCCAGTAGCCCCTGTGGCGAACGGAGGAGTGCCTGACCCGGCCGGTATGGCTCCAGCTTCACCGGCATTGGCTGGCAATCCTGCCGCACTGCAAGACCGAGCAATTGAACAAACTGAGGCTGTAATTTTGCAAACGGCCACAAATCCTGCAGAAAGAGCAGTGCAGATTCATGCAATTAAGGCGGCCTACATAAAAGCTGTGTATGGCATAAATACGGACGGATCGGCATAGCATATGTCGGAAAAGTGTGTGTAGTGTGAACGGGTGGGAATTATAAACGATGTTATTAAGTCTACAGAAACTCAACCAAAAGAAACTCAAGTACGAACGAGGCTTGAGTATGGTTCCGTTGCTCATACATCTCCCTCCAGCAAGCGAAGATACGGAGTTAAACGGCCGCGACG
>JAKPIL010000186.1 GCA_029549845.1 bacterium | reverse complement strand
ATCAAACATAAACACATTGCCACCGGCACAAAAATACGTCTTCGACGGATCACTTGGTACCACCTGGGCAGAACCAAACTGGATTGCCTGAGTTATGGTATCTATGACCGTTCTTGTGGTGTTTTGGGTGGTCGAGGCATTCACAGCCTTGTAATACCTGTTGCTAAACGAGAGAACGCCCATGGTAATAACAGTCAATATGACCGAAAAAATAAGCGTGGCCACCATAAGCTCCACGACGGTAAAGCCCTCCTGCCGGTCTATGCTCCGCTGCTTGCTCATGTACGCTCCGCTGCGTAGTGGGCCGTAACCTTTGCCTGCGCATTATTGAGCGTCTGCCACGTTACCTGAACGTAATACCGTGCCCCAAGCGTAGCTACTGGCGGCGAAGTTCTTTGAATACTAACTGTATACTGCGCTCCGTTACCAGGCACTGCAACCGCGCAGGTACCTGCCGTATACTCATGTGCATCTGTTGACGTATCGAAACATCCATCAACGGTGGCAACCGCCGGATTCTGACGTAGCAGTTCTATTTGTTGTTCAACCAGCTTTTGGGCGTAGCTATTTTCCTGCGCGTCTTGGGTCGCACGGGTGTTCCGGGTGGTGATGGCGTATGCCGACACAAGCACTAGGCTCGCTATGGCTGTCGCTATCAATACCTCAACGATGGTATCACCGTGACTACCGAGTTTTCGCAGGCGAAGGCGTTTGTTCATCAGCAGTCCACTCCTTGTTTTATAAGGTAACGCACTTCAAGCCCTCCAGAGATAGTCACAAGCATAGACTGGTCGGTCCCGCCACTTGCAAAGCACAGTTCGGCACCATCGCTCCATAGCGGATATGGGTCAGGGTTAGACGGGAATACTTCTTTATCTATTGCCTTGCCCTCTTTGCCGTCAGATGCCCACGGAGCGGTATTAAACCCTCGAAGCTCCATCTGTTGCGCTCCGCCCGCCGAAGATCCGTTGTCACCAAAGTTGGCCATGCTACTCACAAACGCAATCGGGAAAACCGCGCTGCTCCATGCTCCACCCTTTTCTCGCCCTTTTACAAACGTCAGGTTATTGGATATGGTGACATGCTGCGTAATCCCCACTGGCGCATCTGGCGTATATTCGTTTTTATCAAGCGCCGTCAGATGAGCCTCGGCTGGCGTTTTCACGTCACCATCCATAGAGCCATCTGTACTCCTCTGTCCGGCGAGGGAGTACACACTGTATTGACCTTTTTTGGCATCCGTTCCATCAAATACCAAGGCCTTCCCGACCAAAATACATCCGCTGTTTGCACCCTGTTCGGCGGCACCCGTACCAAGCGTCAGGTTTTGCGAGCCGCCATGAGGCACGTCACAGGTCAAATTGCCACCGTTTGGGTAAAACCCCGTGCGAGCTTCATTGATCACCTGCTGAAACTGCTGCTGTAGGTTACGGCTACCAACCTGAAAATTTGTCTTATTCTGCCGACCATTAATAAGGAGTGCCGCCGAGACAAACAAACTGCCCGTCACCGCCAGCACTATGAGTGTCTCGACGACGGTGAACCCCTTGGCTGATGATTGCTCGCCACCCATATTCATAAGCATAAGTATATCATACCGAACTCCACGAATAGCCTAGTTTTACCCTACATACGTCAGGCTCATGTACCACGTCCACAGGCGTTCGCCCCACAACAGTACTATAAAACAACCCGCTAGAAGGTACGGGCCAAATGGTATATGCGCCTTTAGGCCTTCTTTACCGCCCAGGAGCACCGGTATACTGCCCAGCATACCCAAGAGTGAGGCACAAAAAACAAGCAAGAGCGCTTGCAGGGGTGACGCTACGATAAGCCCAAGCGCCACAGCAAGCTTCACGTCCCCTCCGCCAATCCATTTTCCTCCAGAAACCTGGTACAGCACCCAAAAAAGCCCGCTTATAACCCCTGCAGCCGCCAGCGGTTCCCACAGCGCGCGCACATCACCAGTCCATACAGCAGTTAGGCTTACCTGCGTCACCGCAAGGCCTGTAAGCGAAAAAACAAGCTTGTCGGGCAGCAAGAACCAACGCGCATCGTACACAGCAAGCGCTACAAAAAATACTATATATATGAGCCCGTACACAAACTGAACCAAGTGAAGCCCACTGAGAGAAAATGGCCATCCCAGGTAAAAAACCATAAAGAGCAGCCCCGTAAGCAGCTCTACTAGCGGGTACTGCCTAGAGATAGGCTGCCCGCAGTATCGGCACTTTCCACGTAGGCTCAGCCAGCTGAGGACGGGCACGAGGTCTTTGGCCGCGAGCGTATGGTGACACTGGGGGCACATACTACGACCGGTGGTTATAGAGTAGTCGGTGGTAGCTACAGATTTTTTAGCAGACGTTTTAGCTTTTGGTTTCTTGGGCGTCGGTTCACCTGCATCTAAGCCCTCCTGCTTGGCCAGCCGCCACACAAGCGCATTCACAAAACTGCCAAAAATAAGTCCAAGTCCGCATAAAAACACAATAATCATTACCGCTATAGTACCATACTCGCTGTAGAAAGAACCCTACACCCTGACCCACACTCACTTTTTGACCAAAAAGTAAAAACGACCTAAAGTTTTTGTTGCAAAACCAAAACAGAAAGGTCGTTTTCAATGTCTACACTACAAAAACTATCAGCTACTGTCCAGCATTTACAGAATGAATATGTGCCGCGAGCTAAGGCCCGACGCTTTGCCCTCGGGGTTTCATCTTTGTCATTGTCTGAGTTCAGCTCACTCAACGCTGCTGGTAGGCGCTTAGGGCTGAACCGCTGGACGGGCGAGAACCGTATACGTCGGCTAGTCACCGACACCAAGCTGACCGATCATCTACAACAGCTACTAGTTAGTGAAGCGTTAGCCCCGCGTAGTGGTTACTGGTATTGTTCACTGGATCATTCCCAGTTTGGACCATTCTGTATCGCTATATTAGCGGTCTCACACCGCAAAGGTAGAGCTATCCCCATATGGTGCCAAGTGAACGTCAGTGAAGCTGGTCTCATTAGACCACTACTGATCGCGTTGCAGGAACTGTTCCAGTTCCTCGCTGAGAAGGCCCCGAGGTTACAGCTAGTACTGGTCATGGATCGTTGGTTTGCCTCCGACAAGCTGTTTAAGCTATTTACCCAGTACGGTATCTGCTTCATTACTCGTACTAAAAGCGACAAACGTGTTGTGCTACCCTGGGACCCGAGTTGGTGGCGTACTCCCATACAGGAGATAAGCTTGCTAGAAACAAGCATTACCTACCGAACACACAAACTCCGTCTGATCCGCTCAGAGATAAGACCAGGCATGAAAGATGCTGAGCCCTGGTTTCTATTGACGAATCTGCCAGATGGCATAACTAGGCAACAAGTCTTGAACCGCTATGCTGAACGGTTTGAGATTGAGGAAGCTTTCAAAGACATGAAGTGGCTACAGCGCTTAGAATGGCAAAGAGTGAAGAAGCCGGAGGTAATCCGTAGCTTACTACTATTTGTATTCTTGGGTTGGTGGTTACTCTGGCGAACCACAGTCAAAGAACTGCCCAAGCAAAAAGTTCACCCCAAGAAAAGGCTAAGTTGGTTTCGGCAAGCCTGGGAGTATCTGCAGCTGCTTCTGCGTACGCCACTGCTGCCACCGATTCCGGTGGCTCAGTTACAGAGAGGAAGAAAAAAGTGAGTGTGGGTCAGCCCTACACCTGACCCACGTGCACTTTTTGAGTGTCATCTTGAGCGAAGTCGAAAGATCTTATTGTATTTGCACCTAACGAGATCCCTCCACTTCGGTCGGGATGACAATGGAATAAAAAGTGCATGTGGGTCAGACCCTACACGGAGCACCACGCTTGGTCACCCCAGTACTAGCTACACACTAAAACAGAGGCAGGGTGCCTCTGTTTTAGGTATGTCAAGCAAGCTGTCTTAGGACTCAGCGCACTTTAGAATCGTACCACCTGAAGTCTCAATGTGGTAGAGGACGGCGACAGAACGAGTTGTTGCGCCCGTGGTCGTCATTTCAGCACCACTGCATTTCTGGCCCATGCTAATAGAGATTTCTCCCGCAGTTGGTTCGTCAGCAGTATACGTTACCGTGGTACTAGCGCGTACTTTTGTGGTCTGCGGTGTGGTGCCATCAGTAATGACAATGTCGCCTGTTCCAGCGATATCGTTTGGCGCCTTGCCATCATTATTCGACAAATATTCGCTCACACCGCCCAGAAGGTTCTGTACATCGCTCTTCATGGCCGTGTTTCGACCATTGCGCTGCAAGGCGGGAACCGCTAGGAACACAACCAGCAGGATCAGCCCTGCGATTGCTAACACAATAAGGACTTCGATGATGGTGAAGCCGCTATCTTTACGTTGTTGGAGTTTGGTTCGCATAGTGCAAGTGCCCCTTTGCTCTATTAATTTACACTTATGTTTAAAATGATACGGTTGTAACGCACAAAATGCAACTCTTTCTTTTAGCCACCGGTGAAGCTGCTGTTACCAGCCAGGCCGTAAATAGGCAGTAATACCGCCGCCACAATGATGAAAGCAACCACGCCAAGCGCCACCATCATTACCGGTTCAATAATGCTCGATATGTTTTCGACCTCGGTATCGACCTCTTTTTCATAGTAGTCTGCCACCTTGGCCATCATTTGCTCTATTGCCCCAGATTGCTCACCAATCCTCAGCATATTTGGTACCAGCGGGAGGAAGTTCGTATCGTTCTCTATGCTATCTGCCAGGCTCTTGCCTCCCTTGACCTTCTCGGCGGCCCGCATGATGGCGCTCTGTATGTGAACATTGTTGACAGCGTCTCCCGTGATGCTTAGCATCTGCAGCAGCGGCACGCCACTGGCGACGAGCGTCGTCCCAGTACGTGCAAACCGTGCCATGTACACTTTCATGAAGAGTGGGCCAATGGGCCAGGCTCTCATTTTGAACTTATCAACGACAAGCTTCCCAGGGCCAGTTCGAGCCCACCGCGTGGTGAAGAAGACACCAAATGCGAGTACCAGAAGCACGACCCACCAGAAATGTATGGTAAAGTCAGATATCGCCAGCATAATCCTCGTTATGAGCGGTAGCTCAGCACCCTCCATACCGTCATATATACTCTTCACCTGCGGAAGCACCTTCACTATCATAAAGCCGACCACGGCAACCATGACCAGCAGAACGACGAGCGGGTATATCATTGCACCTCGAATTTTGCTGTTAAGATCCGCTTCTTTTTCTTGCTGTACCGCAAGTCGGTCAAGTGCTTGGTCGAGCGTTCCAGATGATTCTCCGGCGGCAATGAGGCTTATGTACACCTGGTTGAACACGCGCGGGTGCTTTCCCATGGCTGCCGCTAGCGTGCCACCGCCTTCAACATCTGCTATAACCTGGCTCAGAACCACCCTGAGGGCGTTGCTGGTCGTTTGCTGGTTTACGCTGCGTAGCGCTTGCAGGAGCGGCAAGCCAGCGTTTATGAGCGTACTCAGCTGACGGCTAAAGAGCACTCTGTCTTTTGCCTTGACACGACCCTTTAGCTTGCCTAGTGCTGAGAAACTTTCTGCCTCGAGTTGGAGGTCAGTAACCACCAGGCCTTCGGCGCTGATGAGTTTTGCAGCCGAGCCCTCGCTCTCCGCCTGAACGGTTGCCCTAACTTGTTTGCCCGTTTGCGGGTTACGCGCTGTGTACCGGTAACTTAGCATAGTCGTGCCCTTTCAGGTTGCAGAGTCGTGATACAAAAGCCATCAGATGCACTCAGCAGCAACACGCTGCTTTCTGCGCGGTAGGCCGTGACTTTTGAAGTTTGACTCCTGATTCTCATACTTAGTCCCTCATGAGACGATCTAACTCGTCGATATCTATAGCGAAGTTGCGTGCCTCGTCGTAGCTAATGGTCCCCGCGTGAATGAGCTGCACAAGCTGCTTATCCATGCTCTGCATGCCAAATTCGGCGCCGGTTTGAATAACTGCGTCAAGCTGGTGAGTTTTACCTTCGCGGATGATGTTTCGTACAGCCGGTGTTGCCACCAAAATCTCTGCCGCTGCCATACGACCACCACCTATGGCCGGCACGAGGCGTTGGCTACAAATGGCCATAAGAATGTTGCTCAGCTGAGCGCGGATTTGTGGCTGCTGATGTGGCGGGAAGACATCGACCATGCGGTCGATAGACTGTGCTGCACTGTTTGTATGCAGTGTCGCAAATACAAGGTGACCCGTTTCGGCAATGGTGATAGCGCTGGCAATGGTCTCAAGGTCGCGCATTTCGCCTATAAGCACCACATCTGGGTCTTCACGAAGCGAGCTACGAAGCGCCGCACTAAATGAGTACGTGTCATAGTGTACCTCGCGCTGGACTATGATGGATTTTTTGCTCTTATGCGTGTACTCTATAGGGTCTTCTATGGTTATGATGTGCTTGCCCTGTTCCATATTTATCTTATGGATGAGCGCTGCCAAGCTGGTCGATTTACCTGACCCAGTCGGCCCCGTCACGAGCACGAGACCGCGCGGGTACTCGGCGAACTTTGAGACAATCGGCGGCAATCCCAGCTGCTCAATGGTTAACATCTCATTTGGGATAAGGCGAAGTGCAGCGGCTAGATTACCGCGTTCGTGAAAGGCATTCACACGGAAGCGACCTAGGTCGCCAAACGCAAAGCTAAAGTCGAATTCCTTGTCTTTGAGCAATATCTGCTTCTGGTCTTCGTCCAGGATGGCAAATATAAGACCCTGAACCGATTCTTCGGTGAGCATATCGGCGGCAGCGACGGGAAGTAACGCTCCATCCACGCGCAACATCGGTGGCAAGCCAACTTGCAAGTGAAGGTCAGATGCCTTTTTCTTGACGACTTCCTCAAGCAGTAGCTCTATGCGCAGTTGTCCAGGCATTATCTTTCTCCTCCTGCTCGCAGCGTCATAGGGCGCAAACCGTGAGCCGTACGCTCGGCGTGCATGCTTGCTATAGTTGCTGTTGGTATCCCTGTCTTGTGCTGCTTGATTCTCATGTCCCCACCTTCTTTCTTACTTCTCACTTATGCACTGTCTGCTGAGGCAACGCGGTTAACTTCTTGGATTGTCGTTAGCCCAGCGAGTGCCTTCAGATAGCCGTCTTCGCGCATGTTTACCATGCCTTCCAGCTGAGCTTGGGTTTGGATCTCGGAGCTCGTTGCTCGTCTGAGAATCAGCTGCTGTATAGCTTCGCTGACCTCAAATACTTCGTAGACTCCCATTCGACCTTTGTAGCCGTTCGGGGAGCCTGGGCTATCCTTGCCCTTGGTTAAAGTATAAGCGGTATCGCCCGCCAAAGGCAAGCTTTCATACCCAAGGTCTTTCGACACAGCCTCCACCTGGGAGGCATCCTTTGGCAGCAAATGGCCCAGTACTTCCTTTATGGCAGCTGTTTCAGCGGGGCTCGACTGGTACTGCTCGGTATTTTTACCAAGTCGCCGTACCAAACGCTGACCAATGACAACATGTACCGTGCTCGCAATAAGGAACGGTTCAACACCCATGTCGAGCAAGCGCGGCAAAATACCAGCTGCACTGTTCGTGTGGAGTGTACTAAATACCAAGTGCCCGGTCAGGCTCGCCTGGACCGCCAGCTCGGCCGTCTCCTTGTCACGGACCTCTCCCACCATGACGATGTCTGGATCTTGGCGCAAGATTGACCGAAGGCCACCGCTAAACGTCAGCCCCACATCTGCGTTCACCTGGATCTGGTTGATGCCGTCCATTTTGTATTCAACCGGGTCTTCGAGCGTTACGATATTCACGCCGTCGTTCTTAACCTCTTGCAGCAGCGCATACAGGCTTGTTGACTTACCAGAACCAGTTGGCCCAGAGGTAAGAATCATACCGTTGGTGCGTTCTAGCCCAGTGCGAATCGCGCGTAAGCTGCGACCGTGGTAGCCCATATCTTCCAGGTGCAGGCTCGTACCGCTTTTATCGAGCAAACGTATGACAACCTGTTCGCCCCATATAACCGGGCTTATGGAGATACGCAGGTCTATGTCTTTGCCCGCAACGCTCACGGTGAACTCGCCGTCCTGCGGTATACGGTGTTCATCTATCTTCAGGTTGGCAAGAATTTTGATACGTGATACCAGCGGCGGCTCCGTACTCTTTGGCAAGTTCATAATTTCCCGGAGGATGCCATCTATACGGCAGCGTATTTTGAGGCTTTCCTTGAGTGGCTCTATATGTACATCGCTCGCTCGGTTTTTTGCAGCATACTCCAGTATGGTCGAAAGCGCCTTGCTAATGGGCGAATCCTGCACTATGGTCGTGATGTTTTCGGCGGCTTTCTGGGCTTTCTTTTCATCTTCCTGAGTTGTATCAATTTTAATATCTTCGCCCATCTGGCCTATGGCATCTACAAGATGATCAGACAGTTGCGCCGAATACTGGTGCAGCACCTGACGAATACCCTCTTCGCTGGCCGCATACACTTTCAGCGGTCGGTTTATGCGGTTACTCAGGAAGTCGACAGCCTGGACATTATCGGCATCGAGCATCGCGACCACAAGCCTATTTTGCATTTCACCAAGTGGCACCGCCATGTAGCGTTCGGCAACGTCCTGTGGGACAAGCTCAAGCACCTTGGGGTCAATCTTGGCCTCTAGTAGGTTCACATACGGAATCTTGGAAACGTGTGCGGTTACCTTCGTCAATTGTTCATTGGTGATCTTACCACTCGTCACCAAGAGTGCCAGGAGCGGTGTTCCGCTATCTTTAGACTGCTGTTTTAGCAGATCCAAATCTGCCCGTGTGAGAAC
>JAKPIL010000182.1 GCA_029549845.1 bacterium | reverse complement strand
CGCAACTTCGGGGTATGTATAATGGTGACCGCGCCCGCAAAGAAGTTCTGGTAGAGCACGGGTTTCGCCTGCCAAGTGCGCTCGATAACCGCCCGCTCAACTTCACCGAATACGAACGCCATGTAAACCAAGTCGTGTACGTGAGTGCCACGCCCGCTCAGTACGAACTAAGCCGTAGCCCTGAGCCCGCTCAGCAGGTGATCCGCCCAACCGGCTTGCTCGACCCGCGCATAGAAGTGCGTGGCATAGGGGGGCAAATAGACGACCTGCTGGCAGAGATTCGCGATACCATTGCCAAGGGCGAGCGCGTGCTGGTCACGACCCTTACAAAACGCATGAGTGAAGACCTCACTGAATACTTAAAAGACTTGAATATAAAAGTGGCGTATTTACACAGCGATGTCGACACGCTCGACCGCACCGATATTTTGCGGGATCTACGGCTTGGTGTGTACGATGTGTTGGTCGGCATCAACCTCTTGCGCGAAGGGCTTGACTTGCCTGAAGTCTCGCTTGTGGCCATTCTCGATGCGGACAAAGAGGGCTTCTTGCGTAGTGAGCAGGCGCTCATCCAGACCGTCGGCCGCGCCGCACGTCATGAGCAGGGGCGGGTGATTATGTACGCTGACCGTATTACTGATAGCATGCGCCGCACGCTTGACGAAACTACCCGCCGCCGAGGCATTCAGGAAGCGTACAACACCAAGCACGGCATCACACCCACCGGCATCACGCGTGCTGTAGAAGGCCGCATGAACACCGACTTGCCAGAAGAGGCCAAACGAGCCAAACTAGACCTCAAGAAAATTCCAAAAGACGAATACAAATCACTCGTGCGCGACCTGACGGCCCAGATGGACCTGGCTGCCGCCAACCTCCAGTTTGAGCAAGCCGCCGAACTCCGCGATCTCATAAACGACATCAAATCCAAAATGTAAACCGCGCCCAACTATCACCCCTGTATTGCACAACATTACCCCTGTAAAGGGTTCATCCTTTTAGTCAATCCTTTTAGTTAGGTACAGCAAGGCTAAAGCGGTACGACATACCTGTTATTGGTGGCCGTGCTGGGGCTGGCTAGGTGTGATTGTGGTGTCAGGATAGTAGCGTTTTGATGGCGATGACACCGCCTATGGTAGCAAGGACCGTGAGGGCGCCATACATCGTTTGCCGAAGAGGACGCATACTTGCGGCTCCTGGGCTTATCCGGCGCAAGATGGCGGTAAATATCACCGTGAAAACAGCCATGAGGAGCGTTATGTAGATAACCGTATCGAGATGAGCAGACAGGCTCTGCGCGCTTGACTGGAGTGTAGTAGAGAGCTGCCCAAAGCCGCGTCCTTGCGTCAAGCCGCCAATTATCAAGCCTCCCACGCCGCCAACTATGAGTATGATTGCGAAGATAACAACCAGACTAACGACCATCGTCACCACCGCAAACAGTAGCGCCCACAAGAAGATTGCTTTATACGCACGAATGCCCTCCGCAGGCTTGTCGGTAATTTCTTGCATAAATCTAATAATAGTATAACTTAGCGCAGGGCGCTGTGATGTCTCTCACCGAGCGGAGACAGTACTGCGCCCACACCAGAGTGAGAAGCTTGTCTCCGCAGAAGGTGACGGAATACTCGAGTTGAAAAATACGCAAAATATGATGCTATTGCTTTCAATTTCGAGAATCATGGTATAATATATACTTCATGAAACGGACTGTAGTATTGCCGAGCTTCGATTTTCCACCAGTGGACGCGCTACCGGCCGATCTTTTTCCTGGTGTGGATAACTTGGATGGATTGGTTCTAGGCCGGCCGCTCGTGGGCGCCGCAGGCATCATAGAAGGTATAAAGTGGGTACTCGGGGCTAGTAGCTACGGGTGTGGAACGAATCAGCTTGGGCTTATACATGTTGGCCGCAAAGAACTCGCAGGGCTACAAAGCATAAGGGACCCGGAAGCGCATAGGAAAATCCGTGCAGCCGATAAAAATAGACACAGCGACCCCCTGGAGGTCAAAATTATGGATGTAAATATCGGATCATTAGAGCAGCAAGGCTGGATAGTCCGGCAAGGAATATTTTGCACAGTTAGCAATCCCGAAATCCAGGGGGTGCCATATTCTCTAGTGTCTGAGCAGCGGAACCTACGCAGGTCTGTTGGGCTGCGGCCGGACGAGGGTCAGCCACTAAGCCTGTTCCTAGGCGTTGCAAGGGCGTTGGAATCTCGAGCCCAATCTAACTATGATTTGCAAAGATCACTATCGAGCATCATAGGAACAGTCATCCAGCTCGGAGACGTTTCATTTATTCCTCGTCGGGTACAAACTGCCTAGGAAAGCTCGTGTGTTTGTCACGTGGACATGGCACATTATAAAATTTAAGGTATGTAAATAGTTACGTGGGGCCGAAGAGTTGCTATACTAGATGGCAATGGCGAAGTTATCTCGTGAAGATGTATTAAAATTGGCTCAATTAGCCCGCATATCGCTGACCGATGATGAGGTCGATGCTTTTGCAGATGAACTCAGTGCTATTTTGGGCTATGTTGAGCAGCTTTCATCGGCAGATATTCGTGGCCTAGAGCCAACCAACCAAGTAACCGGCCTCACCAACGTCATGCGCAAAGATGAAGTGATTGACTACGGCTACACGCCAGCGCAACTACTAAATATAGTTCCAAAGGTTGAAAAGAACATGCTGAAGGTCAAGAGGATGATTTCATGAGGGGTATGAAGCACGAAGCACGAAGCATGAAGCATGAAACAACCTGCTTTTCCCCCATACTTCATACTTCATACCTCATACTCCAGGAGCCTAACGCATGAGCTGGGCTCCCATCGCCACCATTGCCGATGACGTGAACGCTGGGCGCGTGAAGGCAATTGACCTCGTAGAGCAGGCGCTTGCCGCCATAGAAGAGCACAAAGACTACCAGGCCATCATATCCACGCTCGCCGATGCGGCGCGGTCCCAGGCGAAATCTATAGATGAGAAAGTGGCAAATGGGGTAAACGCCGGGCGCTTAGCCGGTGTGCCGTTCATAGCGAAAGACAATTTGCTTGTGATGGGTGTGGAGGCTACCGCGGCCAGCAACATCCTCAAAGGCTTTGTACCGCCATACCAGTCTACGGTCATCAACCGGCTTGAGGCCGAGGGCGCAATTTGCGTCGCCAAGGCCAACCAAGACGCCTTTGGTCACGGCGCTAGCACCGAAAACTCCGATTTCTTCGTGACCAAAAACCCGCACGATAAAACGCGCGTTCCGGGTGGTTCATCGGGTGGCCCAGCTGCGGCAGTTGTGCTGGAAATGGCACCGTTTGCCATCGGTACCGACACGGGTGGATCCATCCGTCAGCCAGCGAGTTATGTCGGCTGCGTGGGTCTGCGCCCTACGTACGGGCTGACCTCACGGAGCGGCGTAGTTGCTATGGCGAGCAGCACGGACACAATTGGCCCGCTGGCTATGACGGTGGAAGACCTGGCGTATGTGTTTGATGTGTACGCTGGCAAGGACGAGCTAGACAGTACCACCATAGGCCGCGACCCAGCAGGCTATCAGCTACCGGCTGCTGCGTACCAGCTACCGACCGCCAGGATTGGCGTTATAAAAGAATGGATGGGCGAAGGTCTCGATGATGATGTGCGCGAATCGGTCGAGAAAGCAATTGCCGATTTCAAAGCCGCCGGTGCAGTGGTTGAGGAAGTCAGCATTCCCAGTCTGCCGTTGTCACTGGCCGTGTACTACATACTTATTCCGGCTGAAGTCAGTAGCAACCTGGCGCGTCACGATGGCCAGCGCTATCAGTTTAGTGAGCAGTCTGGTAAAGACTTGTTCGAAAGCTACACCTTGTCGCGCGCAAAAGGCTTTGGCCGCGAAGCAAAAAGACGCATTATGATAGGCACCTACGTGCTCAGCAGCGGGTACTACGACGCCTACTACAAACAGGCGCAAACCGTACGCACAAAGCTTATCAATGAGTTTAACGACGTACTCGAACGCTACGATTTCCTCATTGGCCCAGTGGCGCCGAACGCAGCGTTCAAAATCGGTGAAAACGCCGATGATCCGCTCAAAATGTACCTGGTAGACATGATGACTGTGGCGCCCGCGCTGGTAGGTGTCCCGGCTATAAGCCTGCCAATTACCCCAAGCAGCCAGACCAGCATGCCCATTGGGCTGCAGGTTATTGCCGCTCAGCGCCGTGACCGCGAACTGCTAGAGTTTGCCGCCGCAGCCGAGGAGGTTGTGAGCCATGGTTGATAGCATGAATTCCACGTACCTCGCCGTGGGATCCGCGGTTGTTATATTGCTACTGGTAGGGCTCGCCGCGGTACTTTCTAGGCGTGGCCGTTCGCTCAACAAAGCGTACTACGAGAAAAAATGGAAAGAACTACAGCACCTCCTAAAAGATACTGCGACATGGCCACTGGCTATCATAAATGCCGACAAGCTGCTCGACAGAGCGCTCAAGGACAGTCGCTACAAGGGCAAAACCATGGGTGAACGCCTGGTTGCCGCCCAGCGTGAAATAAAATACAACGACGATGTCTGGTACGGCCACAAACTGCGCAACAAGCTCGTCCACGAAAACGACATCAAGCTCAAAGAGCGAGATGTCAAAGACGCGCTGCTGGGTATAAAGGCAGCGCTGAAAGATCTGGGAGCACTATGAGAAACAGTTTACTGTTTTCGGTTCACTGTTCACGGTGTGTTTCTTGCTTTCTCACTGAAAACGGTAAACTGATAATATATAGAAAACCGAAAACCGAAAACCGAAACTCTGAATTCCTGAAAGGGTATGCTCTATGATTTCAGAAGATATCCGGCGCCAGTACACCGTCACCATCGGCATAGAATGCCATGTGCAGCTCAAAACAAAGACTAAGCTTTTTAGTGGTGCAGATAATGACGCCCGCGAGGCAGCGCCCAATACACTTGTGAATCACATAGACTTTGGGCTGCCCGGCGCGCTTCCGGTGCTAAATGAAAAAGCTGTAGAACTTGCCAGTCGTGCCGCCTTTGCACTTGGTACCGAACCGCAGCGGTTTAGTAAATTTGACCGCAAGCATTATTTTTACCCAGACTTGCCACTTGGGTACCAGATTACGCAGTTTTATGACCCTATCATCAAAGACGGCGAGGTCACATTTACCTTAGACGGCGAGCCCAAGACAGTCCGCATACATGAAGCCCACATAGAGGCAGATGCGGGTAAGTCTACCCACCCAGTCGGCACCGACTACAGCCTGGTAGATCTTAACCGCGCCGGAACGCCCCTGCTCGAGATTGTGTCCGAAGCAGACATCCACAGCCCCGCAGAGGCCAAAGGGTATGCCCGCGAACTCTACCTGCGCATGCGGTACGCCGATGTGAGCGACGCAAACCTGTACTACGGCAACATGCGGTTCGACGTAAACGTGAGTGTGAGCAAAACAAGTGAGCTCGGCAAACGTACCGAAACCAAAAACCTCAATAGCTTCCGCAGTGTTGAGCGCGCCGCCGAATACGAAGTGGAGCGGCAAATTGGCTTGCTCGAACAAGGCGAACGGATAGTACAGGAAACGCGCGGCTGGGACGACGCCGGGCAGAAAACCTTTAGCCAACGCAGCAAAGAAGACAGCTACGAATACCGCTATATGCCTGACCCAGACCTCCCGCCCGTGGTTCTCAGCGACGAATACGTGGCCGATGTCGCCGCGGCCATGCCCGAACTACCCGATGCCTACCGAACAAAGTTCAGCGCCATGGGACTCGATGCCAAAACGGTAGAAGATGTCATAGCCGACCCGGGTGCCGCAAAACTCGTGGGCATGGTGTACGACGATGCCGGACCAGACACCGCCAAACGCGTTGCATTTTGGCTGCTACGACCGCAGGAAGATGATGAGACCGCAGCACATGAAGTTGAGCCCACAGAGGTAAATACCGCATCCCAGGTGAAAAACCTGATTGCGCTCAGCCATATGGTGGCAGAAAACAAACTAAGCTCAACGGCTGCAAAAGAAGTCCTGGACAGCATGCTCAAAACAGGTGAATCGCCCGAGGCAATTGCAGAAACCAAGAACCTTCTGCAGGTAAGTGACGAGGGCGCCATTGCCGAAATTGTGGCCGCCGTACTCGCCGAAAACCCCAAAGCCGCGGGCGATGTCCAGAACGGTGAGATGAAAGCCATCGGCTTCCTCGTGGGTCAGGTTATGAAGCAGTCGCAGGGCAAGGCAAACCCCGCGCTCGCAACGAAGCTTATAAAAAAGCAATTGGGTATATAATAGAACGTATCTAAACGCGGAGGCACCAATGGCACAAAAGGTCACAAAAGCAGTTATCGCAGCAGCGGGTTTTGGAACGCGCTTTTTGCCGCAGACCAAGGCTATGCCCAAGGAAATGCTCCCGCTCATAGACAAGCCCATCATCCAGTACGCCGTTGAAGACCTTGTGGCGGCAGGCGTGAAGGACATCATCATCGTGGGGAGCAGCAGCAAGCGCGCCATAGAAGACCACTTCGACGTGCCAAACGAAGACTTGCTCGTAAACATCCGCGCGGGCGGCCCTAAGAAAGCGCATTACATCCAGGAAATGGAAGACCTGGCCAACATGGCGAACTTTATTTATGTGCGCCAGAAGGGCCCGTACGGCAATGCCACGCCCATAGCGAACGCCGCGCATCTCATCGGCGATGAACCATTCATATTTGTGTACGCCGACGACCTCGTCGTGTCAGAGCCAAACACGTTCACGCAGATGGTCGACTTGTACAACCGCCTCGGCGGGAGCATTGCAACCTGTATGCGCGTAAAAACAGAGAAAGAATTTGAACGCTACGGCATATTCGCCGGCAACGAAATAGAAGACGGTATCCTCAAAATAACCGGAAGCATAGAGAAACCTGGGAAGGACAAAGCGCCGTCAGACTATGCCCACGTGAGCAGCTACTTGTTTGAGCCATCGGTGCTCAAGTACATAGAAAGCGGGCTGAAGAACTTGCCCGCGGGTGATGAATTTTATGTAGTGAATAGCCTTGTAGCGCCCATGCTTGCCGACGGCCACAACTTTTTTGGCTGCGTCATGGAAAACAGCCGCCGCTACGATACCGGCGACAAGCTAGAATACCTAATGACTGTCGTAGAGTTTGCCTTGCGCCACAAAGATCTTGGCCCGGCATTCCGCGAGCATGTTGAGAAGCTGCTGAAAGAATCATAAGCGCATACCTGTTGGCAATGGGCAAATAGTGCTATAGTAGTGCTATGGACGCATTTGAAATACTCGTTATCATCCTTAGTGTTTTCTTAGGTATATTCCTTGTCTTAAGCATTGTCATCGCTGTGCAAGCGCTCAAGCTCATACGGTCGTTACAAGAAGTCGCGGCAAAGGGCGGCGCCATTGTAGACCGCGTAGAAGAAATCGGCGAAACATTTGCGAAGAATGCCGGTGCCGCCGGGCTGCTTCGTTTGCTTATGAACTTCGTAACATCAGCAACTAAGCGTAAAAGGAGATAGATATGTCAGATACCGATAAGCCAAATGTAGCAAAGAAACTTGCCATAGGAGCGGCCATAAGCGCAGTAGCAGGGTACATAGCTGGCATTTTGACAGCGCCTAAAAGTGGCAAAGAAACCCGCGAGGACATCAAAGACAAAGCCGTAGAGACATACACTGCTGCCGAAAAGGAGCTAAAGAAGCTACATACCGAACTAGGTGATGTGCTCGCAGAAGCCGGTGATAGGTTTGGCGAACTCCGTGGCAAAAGCCAGAAATCTCTTGACGAAGCCGTAGCAAAAGGCCAGAAAGCTAAAGACAAAGCCCGCGAAGTGCTCAGCAGCCTTCACGACGGCGAAGCCGAAGACAAAGACCTCAAAAAAGCCGTCGCCGAAGCCACCAAAGCCATAGAAAACCTCCGCACTTACCTGAAGAAATAGCTAGTTTCACATAGGATTTAATGTCATACGGCCCAATCTATCACGCGTGAGCTGAATTGCTATCATGCGAGAGCTATGATTGGCCTCGTCAATTCTATCCTTGTTTAACGTCGGTTTCGCTATAACCCGCATTACTACACCACCTTCGTGGTAGTTGGTTCTTGTACGTCCATTTCGACGACTCGGCATATACCACATTTCTGTATTTACTTCTGCCACACAGCCCTTACCTGAGCTGTATGCCTCGGCACGGAAGATGAATCCATATGTTAGATCTTGCTCAGGAATCAATCTTTTATTGAACGAACCCAGCCCCATCTTTAGTCCACGCTCTCTTGCATCAACAAGCCTATCGTAAGGGTTTGCCATCACCTCTAGTGTGATGGTCGCCAAGCGTCCATAGAATTTATCGGGTCTAATATGTTCAGTAAGCGGAAGACGAGCAGCCCACAATCCCTGCTGAAGCGGCGTCATACGCGGAGCTATTTGCCTCGCGACGATGTCTTCAAAATTCACCAAGTCAGTACTAGTATCGAAGCTGAGAATATTCCCAGGAACAAGGGTTTCATTTTCTTGGTTCTGGACTGTCATGCTTTAAACATTAAAACACAATTAAATGAAAATAACCAGCTGCTATGTTGTAAAAGTGAAATGGGCAGCGAGGTAGCGCTTGCGGTATACTTTATATAGAAATGAGGGAAGGGTAGTGCACCTGTG
>JAKPIL010000158.1 GCA_029549845.1 bacterium | reverse complement strand
TTCACCACCGGCCGAATATCTTTAAACAGCTTTTCAAAACTGTCTGGCGTATGCGCAAAATCTACTATGACGGAAAAGTCTTGCCCCTCGTCTACCGTTGCCATGCGCCCCTCAACCCCAGCCAGACTGGCAATTCCCTGCTCTATCTGCGCTTTTGTAAGCCCCATAGCCTGCCCCACGCACACCGCTGCCAAGGTGTTATACACATTAAAACTCCCTGGCAAATGGCTCGTGATGCGGTAGGTCTCTGTCCCGGCCTCGGCCGTGTACTGCAAACCATCAGAGCGGAGCTGCACGTCCGTCGCCCGCACATCGCCTGCCTCAACGCCGTAGGACACGCTATTTTCGGTTTCTAGTGCAAAGTCGACGCTCTGAGGGTCATCGGCGTTCACCACGGCTAGGCGCCTTCCCTGTGCGTTTGCCTGAGTACGTATAAATAGCCGCCGCTTCGCCGCCCGGTAGTTCTCAAATGTCTTATGGTAGTCCAGGTGTTCGTGGGTGATATTGGTGATAACCGCAATGCTATACGGCACGCCCCACGTCCGGTACTGCGCCAGTGCATGACTGGTCGTTTCCAGCACCAGCCAATCCATCCCCTGCGCTTTCATGGCTCGCAGTCGCTGCATCAGCTCGCGCGACCCAACATTTGTCATATGGTGCACCTGTGGTTGCACGTCTGCCCCCACACCATATCCCACCGTCGTCATAATTCCCGCATTGTAGCCCGCCTCCACCAGCATGTGATGGATGAGGAACGAGGTCGTCGTTTTGCCGTTTGTCCCTGTCACACCTATGACCTTCAGCCCCCGTCCAGGGAACCCATACGCCACATTCCAAAACACTGCCTCTGCCAGGTGCCCCACCGGCTCAACCCTTTGGAACACCCCCCTCGGCACCACCCGCTTCACCACGCTGCGTATATTCATACCCTACAGTATACAAAAAGCGGCGCGTTTCTGGCGCGCCGCTTTTACTTAGGCCTGTACGGGCTATTTTTTACCGTATCGCTGCCACAACTCAGCCATCCGTGCGGGCGAAGGCATCGTAAGTTTTGTGCCAACGGCCAGATGCCTTGCTGCCGGCTCCGTAATATTAGACATCCTTAGGGTTTCATCTTTTACTGCATCGACGAAAGCAACCTGGTTCTCGCCTGCAGCATAGCCAAGCGTACTGGCGTAGTCTACACTTTCAGACCAAGGATTCTGACCCTTTGCAAGTTCACCGATATGCGGCAGCAAGTTAGGGTCAGGGGTGGCTCCGGCTCCACCAACACCGGGGGTCGATATCAGCGGGGTCACGTCTTCACCGCGGCGCATCATCATAACAACTCCCACACCTGCGGCTAGAGCCGCTACTCCTACGAGGGGTGCAATGATTTTGCGGCGCTTACTAATACCACGGCGATACTCTGCGCTTGTGAGCGTCATAACTGTAGCCTGGTACATACGACGTACCTTGCCACGAATACGCGCCCAGCGGCCCTGACCGCCATCTTGCAAGTCTTCTGGCGTTACTGGTTCGGTAGGGTGGTAGCCTATGCGATCTTGGATGGGCATACTATCCCACTCGTCGGGGTCACCGCCGCCATTGATATATTCTTGACGCGCCCGCCCCATATAACGTGCAGCGAGCAGTTGTTTCTCGCGGTCACTGAAACCATCCCATTGCTCACGGGTTCCACCCCTTTGCTCAAAGATTGAAAACACTGCGTCATCTTCGGCCTTCGCTCGAGCTTGCTCAGCGGTTAATCCAGGATCGGCTACTCCAAGCATATTCTGACGTTCTTCAGGAGTCAGCACTTTCCACTGCTCCGCATTGAGACTATGCCCATTGTGTAGAGCAAGGAACAGCTCACGATCTGCAGCACTCATACTACCCCACTCTAAGGGTGTCATGCCTGCAGCAATCGCAGTCAGCGCATCAACCCCCTCTTGTTCAGCCTTTACTCTATCGGCCTCTGTCTGGGCTTCTCGCTCGGCAATCGTGCTACCAAACTCTTCAATATACAGCTGCTTCATATCTGGGCTAAGACCGTCCCACTGTTCACGAGACCCACCTGCCTCAACATATAGAGTTGCTGCGGTGTCGTCTAACCTAGCCTTCTGTGCTGCTTCTTTCGCAGCCTGTGCGTCTGAGGCTTGCTCTTCAGTAACCATGTTCGTTACCGTCAAGGTAATAAGGCCTAGCTGCTCTTCAATGCTCATAGCTTGCCACTGCTCTGGTGACATACCACCAGCATGTAAACGATCCATCACAGGCTTAAGCGCATCGCCCAAACCAAGCATGCTTGTTCCAAGTGACTCAGCTTGTGTAGGTGCATCCTGTGGCGATTCTGGAGCGGCATCTTGTGGTGCGCTGTTTTCGACACCAATTGTAGTCACGCCACGAGTGGCGCGTCGGTGGCCGGCTCTAGCCGTGGCTGCCTCTTGTGGTACGACGGGAGTCTCCTCGGCAGAACCAATAGTCGTAGCTTCTCTGGTTACGCGGCGATTGCCTTTGCGTTTATTCCCAGAGAATACTTTCTCATCTTCAACGCGTTGCCGTTCCAGCTCACGATTCCACTCAGTGTTGTCGTTGGATGGGGCTTCTTCAGGGCCCTCGGAGCTACTCTCTTCGTCTTTTGGCCGTAATGCATAATTCTTACGTGAGTCTGCTGGGTCAAAGCCATAGGCTTCTAGTACTGAATCTTTCGAGATGTGGGTTTTAATTCCTTTTTCATTCACTTCATAAACGTGTTCAGGACCGTTGGAGTATTCCTTTATAACGAGGTCACCAAGACCGGTGCCGTTGGCAAGAACAGCACCCTGTTCTGTCTGTGCCGGTTCTGTAACCTGAATCTCAAAACCCCCACATAAGCTGGTAAGCCAACAAGACTCGTATGTAGTGAACGGCGTAGCCGTTTACGCTCCTTGGGAACGAAGAGACCAGGTGCATATGTTGCTTGAG
>JAKPIL010000157.1 GCA_029549845.1 bacterium | reverse complement strand
GCCCTCCTGCGGGAAAAACTCACCTGGCGTTTTCTAGGGCTCACGGTAGTGGCTCTGGTAGGGGCTTACCTGGTAACATTCCCAGACCTTCGCGTCAATCTGGCAACCGGGCAAGGAACACTCAAGGCCGCACTCTTTGCCGTCGGCGCAGCGGCCAGCTGGGGTATCGGTACAGCGTTTTCTAAGTACGCCCTCAAGGGTACATCGTACCCACACGTCACGGCAGCCCGGTTTGGGCTGACTGCGGCCATCTCACTGGTTTTCGTCGGTGCTTCGCACTCATTTTCGGCGGTAGGCCAGCTCACCCAAACACAGTTTTTCTACCTACTCGCCATCACGGGTAGCACAGGCCTAGTCGCACTCCTCATTTACTACTACGGCCTCCAGCGCGTGGCAGCAAGCCGTGCTGCTGTACTCGAACTGGCCTGGCCGCTAAGCGCCGTCATCATCGGCTGGCTCTTCCTTCACCAAGGCCTCACCGCCACCCAAGCCCTAGGAGCTCTTTTACTTATTACAACGACATATTTCATTGCAAAAGGTACAAACTGGACTTAGCAGAATGGAAACACATCGTTGACATTTTGTTGCATAGAGCGTAATAGTATTGAGTTATAAAAGATAGGAGATGCGATGGCATTGCAAAGAGTCGGCGCAACATTCGAAATTGCAACGTTAAAAGATGAGCTAGCAAAAAAAGAAAAGCGTGAGCTTATCGTGCGAAATAATGGACTGATTCGAGCAGGCAAAGCAGCCATAGCGAGTGGCGCAGTGAATGATAGAAATGTACTGCAGTTGACCCGTGATACTGTAAGGCGACACTTAGGTCTTATAAAATTACTCGGCATTGCAACCGAAAAAGTCTTAGAGAAAACAACAGCCAGAGGTCGCTTTAAACGTTTTTTTGTTGCGAGTAATCCGGTTCTCATAGACCCCGAAAGACAACTCTGGGCGACACTCGTACAGCAGTCTAGTCCTGGTCTTGCAGGAAACACTGAGGCAGACAGGTTCCTGCGTGCATATCGTTCAAGTAGAGATGCTGTGCTGGCCGAAAATGCATCGCCTGGCACCACCGGAATAACTGTATTCACTCCGATAAATCAAAGAAACGGAATACAAAGTATTGTAGATAAGGTTGAACTCGCCCCGAGGCGTTTTAAAAGTACTGGCCCTGAAACTGATAAATTTAAGTCACATGCATTTCCTTTTTTCGGCAAGCCGGAGTTTGATTCTCTCGCAGCTATGGATGTAGCAATAGCTAAACCAGATCAAGTCTTGTCATTAAAAGCCCTCGAGCTCGTAATGGCTGCCGGACTCATCACCGTATTCAATCGTGATCTTGATATTGTCGAAGAGAGTCATGCAGCTACAGCATAAAGTCATTTCAAATGTTGCTGATGGATTCTGAAACGGCCCCAAGACTATAGCGGGCTAGATGTTCGCAATGACAGCGCGGGTTTTTTGGGCGGCGAGGCCGGTGTAGTGGGTTTCGGGGGAGTGGATGAGCTCGCGCTCTTTTTCGGTGAACTTTGCCCAGTAGCTGGCAATGTTTTCCGCCTGGGATGCCACCTCATACAGAGAGACGTTTCGTTCCATTGCTTCGTGTGCGAGTGCTTTTGAGGCTTCGTGTGCGGTGGTGTGGCCGTACTTTTCGAGCAGCAAATACAGCGGCTCCGCAGCGATGGCGCCCTTGGTAAGGTACAGGTTTCGCTGCATAGCTTCTTCGTCGACTTCTATTTTGCTCATAACTTCATTGAGGCGCTTTGCCATAGAGGCAACGAGCGCAAATGAAGATGTATAAAACCGCGCCGAGGACGAATCGGTCAGGTCGCGCTGGTGTTCGCTCGATATGTTCAGGTTTGCATTCACCACCTGCGCGGTAACTTGCTTCCACATGCCGATGACGTTTTCAAAGTTCCACGGATTCCGTTTGTGCGCCATGGTGCTGCTGCCCGTTTGGCCAGGCTCAAAGCGCTCGCGTACTTCGCCAATCTCACTCCGCTGCAGGTTGCGCATATCGTGTGAGAGGTTTGCCATGACACCGGCAGCTATCGCCAGCTCGTCGAGCAAGCGTATGTAGCCCTCGGCCGGGACAATCTGCGTGGCAGCCGGGGCGGGCTGGAGACCCACATAACCCAGCACGGTTTTTTCAAAGGCCAGTGGGTCATCTACAAACACCGAAATAGCGTTGTAGGTCCCGACCGCACCGGAAAACTTACCCTTGAGCGCACCGGCCAGTTCGTCGAGCGCCTGCATACTATCGCCCAGACGCTGCACATACGTCGCCAGAAAATACCCGAAAGTGATCGGTACAGCGTGCTGCCCATGCGTGCGGCCAATCTGCACCGTGTTGGCATAACGTTCGGCCAGCGTAGCTAAAGTCTGCTGCAGGTTTTGCAAGCGTGGCAGCACCAGCTCTTTTACTGCCGTACGCAGCTGCAGGCTCATGGCCGTCGAGACGATGTCGTACGATGTTGCGCCAAAATGCACATAGGGCTGTGCGGCTTCGGGCAGCTCCTTTTTG
>JAKPIL010000149.1 GCA_029549845.1 bacterium | reverse complement strand
ATTCAGGCCGAGGGCATCGACTTTGTGGTGGCGCAGGCAGAGAACGTCACGGACGGAAAGGGAATGTCACCAGAAGACATGCAGCGTCTTCGTGCGGCTGGTGTGCATGCATTTTCGGGCGGGAACCACACTCCGTCTCTGTTAGGTTTAACTTCATTTTTAGAAAACCCGGCCGAGCCAGTTGTTGGACCGGCGAACATGGTAAGCTGCCCGGGCCCTGGATACAAGCTGGTCGATTCGCGCGGAGGCAAGGTGCTCGTAGCGAGTTTGCTCGGGAACATAGTTGGTAAACAAGCAGATCTGGAGCTAGAAAACCCGCTAAAAAAGGTAGATGACATACTGGCTGCGGTGCCGCGAGATTCATACATTACAGCCGTCGTGAATTTGCACGGAGATTTTAGTAGCGAGAAGCTTGTCTTTGGTCATTATCTTGATGGTCGTGTAGGCGTAGTAGTGGGCGACCACTGGCATGTGCCTACAGCCGATGCCCAGGTGTTACCAAAAGGTACCGCGCACATAACCGATGTGGGCATGTGCGGCTCGCTCGACTCGTCCCTGGGAGTGACCTTCGAAAGCATCATCCCACGCTGGCGCGATGGCTACCAGACCCGCAACGAATTCGAAACCTCTGGCCGCATGCAGTTTTGCGCGCTCCTGGTGGAGCTAGATGAAGCCACTGGCCGCGCCACCTCCGCCCGCCACCTCCGCGAGGTGTGGTAATGGCCGTTCGACGCACAAAATTTCACCAGTTTACGCTCCGCGCGCTCGGCGGGGTAGGGTATTTTACGCTGTTTATGGAGTGGTTCTGGCTGGTTGCCTTGTATCTGCCTGCTATGTTTGAATCTGAACTGGGCAAGACCATCTTTCCTGCCGGCGAAGTACCCGAACCGCAGCCTGTGCCCTCCCCTACGGCATCTGTCGAACCGTCGGCACTACTGGTGGTTCTCACGGTGGTACTAGCCGTGTGCTTGCTAGCAGCAGTGACTTACATTATTTTCATGAAGTACATCCCTGCGGCCGCAAAAGTATCGAACAAAGCAGTACATATTGCCGCTGAAAAGACAGTACCCCTTGTAGCGCACAGGCAAGCCCATAAAATATCTGCCAAAAAACAAAGGTTACTCACAGCGCGCATGGTTTTCTGGCTCAAAATTATTTTTACGACTGTCCCGCCTCTGTGGGTATATGGAGTTCGGCATACCGAGGACACGATAGCTGGCCAGCTCATCGTACTGGGTTTTGCGTGTATGGCGGCACTGGCGCTCGGGAGCTTTATGCTGCAGGCGGTTGCCATGAAGCGTTGGCGCATGAAAGAAGCTGACGCGTAAACAAAGAGTATACATTCGAGTCTACATCTGTTAAAATCATCTATGTCGCGAAGCGGGCAAGCCTAACCGCAGCCGCGTAATAGTACTTTCAATTATTTTTTGTCGGGGAGTAGCGCAGTCTGGTAGCGTGAGAGTTGCCGGCGGCAGCTCGCAAGGCGACTTTCCGATGAAAGCTATGCTTTCAATCGTGAAATCGCGGGGCCGCGGAACGTGGCCGCGGTTTGGACCTAACCGCGTAAAACTGTAGTATAGGTTTGTACATTTGTAATATTTTTGTCGGGGAGTAGCGCAGTCTGGTAGCGCACGCGGTTTGGGACCGCGGGGTCGCAGGTTCAAATCCTGTCTCCCCGACCATACAAAATACCTCAGCATTGCTGGGGTGTTTTTGAATAATTTAAGATGCTCACGTTATGCCCATAGAAGTACCCACATCATCAGATAGAAACCTCGTTGTTATTAAGGTTGGAACGAGCTCTCTAACAACAACTGAAGCTAACTCAGGTATTCCTTGTCTCGATATAGCCGCATTTCAAAGGATTGGGTCACAGGTTATCGAACTGCACAAGGATAACGATGTCGTCATAGTTACATCTGGTGCCATTGCTGCCGGCATGGGCAAAACTCGTATGAGTGAACGCCCCAGCTCAGAAACACAAATGGCAGAACTACAGAGGCTTGCTAGTGTGGGTAATATAAATCTACTCAATGCATGGCAAAGTGCGCTCGGGCTGATTGTAGTAGGGGGGCTTCTGCTTACTCGGCTGGATCTCGAACGAAGAGACAACGAATCTAGCAGTGCAATCAATACCATTTGTACTCACCTAAGTCACCGTGATGTACCAGTTATAAATGAAAACGATGCTATAGCGACCGAAGAGATTAAATTTGGAGACAATGATACGCTTTCTGCAATTGTTGCGGCTCAATTAAAACATGCTTACCCAGAGAGAGACGTTAAGCTAGTTTTACTAAGCGACGTCGACGGTCTGTATGAACGACCAGGTGATTCAAGCAGTAGAATCAAAACAGTTACAAATCTTGAAGAAGTAGCTCATTTTGCGAGAGGAGCAGGCACTGAAAATGGGACTGGTGGTATGGTTACCAAAATTGCTGCAGCTAAGATAGCGATGCAGGCAGGCGTACATATGTGGATTGCTAATGGGCAGAAAGAGGCAGGTATCACCGGAGCGTTAGCTGGTTCTATTGGTACGCACTTTATCCCATTCGCCGCACAAGATACTAGGGTGCTATAATTTTATCTGTTAATTTCATCGGGGTGTAGCGCAGCTTGGTAGCGCGCGTCGTTCGGGACGACGAGGTCGTGGGTTCAAATCCCGCCACCCCGACCATACAAAAAACTCGGCATGCCCGAGTTTTTTGTATGGTCGGGGTTGGACCCACGACCAGAGATTTGCGCAGCAAAGATCGTAGGTCGTGAGGGTCGCGTAGCGAAGAAAGGAAACGGGAGCTTGCTCACGTCCCTTTCGGAGTGGAGGAGCGTAGCGATAATCCCGCCACCCCGACCATGCTAGTGCTTATTGCAAAATTCCTCATGCACTGTAGTATGAAGCATATAACATGGAGGGTACTATGTCGCCAGAAACGAATAACGATACTCAGAAAAACGATGAAGCCGAGGTAGCGGCGGTCGCAAAAACAAAACGCCTGCCGAGGAAGGTGCTCTATGCTTCGGCTGCACTCATAGTAGTAGGGTTAGCAGTACTCGTTGGGTTTTTGCTGGGCGGCGGCAAGGCTACTGCACCGGCAAAAACAGCACAAAATAAAACAACCGCTTCGGAAAAGAAACAACCAGCTAAAACGACCACAGAAAAAAAGATCGAAGAGACAACATCATCTAGCTGTGGGAGTGAAAAGACAGCATTCAGGGACGAATCTATTGGCGTACAGTTCTGCTATCTAACCAGCTGGGGAACGGCGAGCGTACAAGATGCAAAAGTTGCCGCGAGTGACACCGGACATCGTGAGGTTATACGCTTTTCATCAAACCCATACGTGATTGTAGGTGGCATGAGCGATGACTGGTCTACAACTGTTGGCCGCGGTGTTGGTTGTTTAGAGCCAGACAATGTTGTCCCCCCGCTTAGCGCATACGACACCAGCTGGCATGGTCTAGAAGGCTATGGTACAGATGTTTCGTACGCCGTGCGAAGCCTACCTTCTTCTGTGGGGGGCTACAGCATACAAGAGTCAGTTTCCGACTTGCTCGTCTCTGGGGTGTGCGTCCAGGGCCACAAAGTTATAAGTGGTTCTCGCTACCGAGTTGCTGCGGTCAATTATGCGCGTGATTTTGCCCCAGCGTCGGGTATAACAACTCCTGCCCAGCACATGGCGGAACCAAACGTTCTGTTTTCTACTGAAATGCGCACACAGTACGATGCTGTTCTCGCCAGCCTTGCTGCGTACTAGACTCGAGCGTACAATGTTGAAGTAATGAACCTAACAAACATGTTTCTGGCGGTTAGCGTGGTCTTTGCCATATTGGCGTTCTCTGAGTTAGGTTGGCGGCGGTTCTGGCTGAAGGGCGAGGTGGGGCGCAAGTTTGTGCATATTTCGGTTGGCACGTTTGTAGCATTTTGGCCATATTTTCTCGACTGGGAAGAAATCCGCCTCCTTAGCCTAGCATTTTTTGTGGTAGTACTGGCAAGTATGCACCTAGGTATATTTAAGGCTATTGGTAGCGTGCAGCGGCCTACGTACGGTGAAATATTCTTTGCACTGAGCGTGGGTCTACTCACCATCATCACGACCTCAAAGGGTATTTATGCGGCTGCGATCCTTCAGATGGCCTTGGCCGACGGCTTTGCAGCGATTTTTGGCGGCAGGTTTGGTACGCAGAACAAATACCATCTGTTTGGGCGGACCAAAAGCATCGCTGGGAGTCTCACGTTCTTTATCATTTCACTGAGCTTGCTCATAGGCTACAGCCAGTTTTCGGATAACGGGCTTGTCTGGCAATACGTTATAGGTATTTCCCTTGGTGCGACACTGCTCGAGAACGTTGCATCGCTTGGTTTTGACAACCTACTTGTACCACTCGCGGTTGGCTTGCTGC
>JAKPIL010000148.1 GCA_029549845.1 bacterium | reverse complement strand
TACCACCAGCTGTACCAACCATTTTTGAAACGCTCAAACACCGAAGGCCTCATAACGATTGCTTTTTGTGGCGGAGCGCTTGGCACGCTGGCAAGAACTGCGTCTGAATCTTTCTTGAGAATATCATCGACGGCAGCGGCTGTTTCGGCATCGTCAGGCACGGCCGACGCAGTAAAATCACTCGGCAGTTGCTCCATATCGAGATCGCTCTCGGCTTTTATACCATCTGACTGGTCTCGTGGAGCTTCTGCTGAGGTTGATACCTCATCTGTTTCCTGGAAAGCCGGGAGTGTGTCTCCCATAGGCGTAGCGTCTTCTTCCAGAGGCGGAACGTCACTATCTGGCACGTTTTGTACATCTGCAGCAGCGGTTTCCTCTACCTGTTCCTGCGCTGGTTCTTCGGACTGGTGTGATTCCTCAGGTGCAGCCGGTACCGGCTTGCTACCGTCTAGTAGCTCTGGCGGCCCCATGATTTCGACGACGTGTTTTTCGGCTTTTTGCTCTTCTGGGTCTACCTTTACTGGAGGTTTTTCTTCTTTTGCCATGATGCTTATCCTTAGTTCTATTGTACCATGCTCAAGAATATATACTATCTAGCCGTCGAGGAGCGTTTGGTGGTACAGGAGGATACGCGCGCCAATGACCACCAGACCAATCCCCAGTGTACACAGCACGCTTGCGGCCATGACGCCCACCCACGCAAGTAGGTCTGGCTGGAGCACCGCCGATTTTACCTGGATATTCAGTGCGGGCAACAACACAAAGAACCCGGTCGCCAGCGATAGTGCGAACGAAACGCCCCCTATAGCACGCACGACCATATCTACCAGCTCCGCTCGCACTATGTCACCCTTAGTCTTTTGGGCGGGCCGTACGTATTCATCGGTGCTCAGGTCTCGTTCGTACTTTACCTCTTCACTTATGCTCGACAGTACGCTAATGCTGCTATATGCCACCAGCCCAACGAACCCCCAAAACATAAAGGTTACCGCCGCGTTCGTAATCTCAAAGCTATCGAGCCACAAGAGCCATGACTGTACGGCGCCACCAACTGTCGTGAATAATGACGCTTTTACGGCAGCATTATGGCCATCACTGGCGGCAGCTCCAAGCACAATGAGTAGTACCGCCACCAACGCAATAATCGCAGACACAAGCATATCGAAACGAGTCAACCTTACCTTGTGCCACAGAAGTATCCAGTTCAATTTCATCATCTTACAGGTAGCATAGCGTACTGGTAGCATTTTGTCAGCCGGGCCGAGTTATACAAGAAATTTTTGAGGCACTGGACTCGCCTGTTCGACTAAAAAATCGTGGCAAGTGGCAAACGTGGCACTAGCCTCGGGGAGGGTTATTCACCTCTGCGACTTGGAGCGCATTTGCCGGCCAATTAGGGTAATTCCCGGCGACAGCAGCTATTGCCTTACTCTGCTCCCGCCAGCGCTCATAACCCTGCGGGCTCTCGCTAAAGGAAAAACCGTGTGTCTTTTCCAGCACTGCACGAATAGCTGCCACGCATCCATTCCCACCAAACACAAAAAAATTAGTTCCCATTTCAAATGTGTCTTCTAGGTGTTGGGGCTTGCAGAGCGTGCCAGGTCTATCGGGCGAAATCATGCTTTGGCAAAAGAATGTACAGTTATCTGGTACACCATTCATTCCTGCCCCACGGGCTATGTATAATTTCCCCTGGTCTTCCGGATGGTTTGACGTCCGCTCAGCCTCGGGTACTCCTTGCTCAAGCAATAGTGTATGTGAACCTTCAGGAAACCAACCCGAGTGCGCGTTCGCAATAAGAATGGGCAGATATATCCAAGGGGCTTTTCCATAATGCCTCTGTCCCAGATGTTCATACCCTTTTTTCGCTGGGTCTGCAACAACATCCGTGTTAATATGCCGAACCGCTACACCCGGCTTTGCGGTTGCAAGTACAATCGATGCCTCAGCTATTTCCGCGCATGAACCGAGCATTATAGGCGGAGCGTCTTTCGACGCATTTCGTGATGTTCCTTCGAATACTTTTTTTACAAGACCTTCACATACACCCCATGGTGTGATGGAATATTCACACGAAGGGACTACTGTATGAGCTAAACTGTAAAAATCGCTCTCTTCAATAAGTGCTGCTTCGGGTCTTGCCATGAAAACACCGTACGCCGGTTACATAGCTTTTGCAAGCAGCAGCGTTATAGAGACGTTTCGGTCAGTACCCCAAATTGTGTTATCAGAAAGTTGTACCGATTTGTAAAAGCGGCGCGGGCTTCGGGGAGGGTTATTTTGCGGTTCCAGTCTTTTTCTAGTTTTGCGCGGTTTGCGGCCAGCAGCTCTTCGGTACTGAGTTCTGGGTGCTCGCGCCAGTACAGGCTTAGGAACGGCCCGACCATGTGCGAACAGCCGTCTGCGCTCGCAACAATCTGCACCTCTAGCGGCGCTTCGTGCAGGTCTAGCTCCATCTTTTTATCCATTGTCTCTATGCCAGAAATAGCACGCTCTACAAAATCCCGGGTGAAACCCATCTCTGTTAATTTTGCCCTCCCAGCCGAAATGGTAGCAGAGTATTCGTCTCCCGATATATTTGGGGCGGCGGCAAGTTGTGCGGTCTGGGATGAAACGGGAGCACCGGAATGCAGACGTATGGGCGATACGGCGGAATGAGGAGCGGACTGTTTCGCCCGGAACGTGCTGCTTGCCGCCGGCCCAACCAGCGCCTTGCCGTAGTCGTGCAACCACACCATCACCTCCACGAGTTCACGATCAGCCTCTGGGTACTTATCGCACAGTTCCAGCGCTATCTGCTCCACAAT
>JAKPIL010000145.1 GCA_029549845.1 bacterium | reverse complement strand
CTCAAAATGGGCTGGCGACGGTTCCGGCTGATGAGCTACTGGAACGAACACGAAACTGCGCAAGGGGCCTACGACTTTAGCGAGCTGGATTGGCAAATACAGATGATAGAAAAGCATGGCGGCGAAGTCTCGCTGTGCCTGGGGGTAAAACAACCCCGCTGGCCCGAATACCACTGGCCCGCCTGGGCGCAAACGCTGCCAGAACAACAAAAAACGCAGGCGCTCCTAGACTACTTGACCGCTGTCATACAGTGGTACGACAAAGCCGATACCATCACCAGCTACCAGTTAGAGAACGAAGCACTGCTACGAGGCTTTGGTCGGAGTATAGAAATTAACCGGCGGCGGCTACGCGCCGAGTACGAGCTGGTGAGCAGGCTCGACACGTCACGCCCTATATACATGAGCACCAGTAACGGCTGGGGCGTGCCCCTGCGCCGACCACTCCCATGGGGCTTCGGGTTCAGCATATACACAAACATCTACTCCCACGGGAGATACCACGGCACCATCCATCGGCCATGGCTGCACCGCGTCCGCGCCTGGTACATCCGCTGGGTGCTGCGCCGGCCGGTTTTCATTCATGAGCTGCAGGTTGAACCCTGGGGGCCAAAAGCCATATGGGAAATGACCACCCCGCAGCAAAACCAATCCATGAGCCCAGAACGCATTGCCTTCAACATAAACTTTGCCCAGTCATGCCACGCGACGCCCATAGACCTCTGGGGCGGGGAATGGTGGTACTGGCGCTGGCTCCAAGGCGACAAACAGGTGTACCGCGCAGTCGCCGAAGCCCTCCGCGACTAAGCTGGACCTTCATCACAATCCTTAAGAAACTGCTGACGATATCACGGTATCTATAGCTAATTCTTGGCTAACTTATACCCCCACGCACCGGTGCTTGCATCGACAGCGTACTCTACGGGAAGCTGTATCGCCGCCTCTGCTTCTGAGATTCTTCGAAGTGACAAGTCGGGGATAACGTCTGTATGCAGCTCCGGGTAGAAGTAGTCCTTGATAGCGACATTTGCAGCATTCACAAAGTGTCCTGATTCAATGAGGTAATCTACGCATGATGCCCCGATTCTTTCAGCGCTTTGATTGGGAAATCTGAACATGTCAGTCGTGATAGTACCATCGCCATCGACCGCGTTAAGCATTTGCTCATATACACAAAGAGGGTCAGGCGAATAAAACAAAGCCGCTCGAGAGATCACAACCTGAAATTTTCTTCTATTGGGTGGGAGTACGTCGTCAAGCCTATGCATATCGCCCACAACGATGTGAGGGTTCGTACCGCCGCTATAGTCAAACGCCGTTAGAGCGATGCCCTTGTTGCGCTCTGATTTATCAACATACTGCCGCACGACCTCGCCATGGCCGGCGCCAACATCGAGCACATCTTGCCCATCAATTGCGAGAAGCTGCCCGCTGGAAACCATTGTATTGTTCCATGCGTATTCACTGCCGTCGCCTCGCAACCCATAAACTTGGAGCCATTCTGTGCCATCGACTTGCGCGTACTGCCCAAGTGATGCAGCACGAACGATGTTAGGGCACGTTTCGAATAGTCTGCTCGTCATAATTTCAAATACTATACAATGTTACGATTAATAATAAACATTATACCATGTTTGTCAATACTTCGCCTCTGTTGTACAATGGTAGTATGGCAAAAAAGCAGGGGCGCAGAGGCCACCAGTAAAGGCTAGTTGGCTGATATCTTTATGCGCTTACATAGGGCAAAGAAATTCCACGTTTTGTCCTATAGCCTGCACATCCACACTTCTACGGTATAGCAAATATCATTATCACGGTATTACCCCCAGAAAGAACGGGCAATTCTTTGATCATCACCGGTAAACTCCAAGAACTTGAAGCCTGCGGCAATTCGGCTACGCAGTGAGTCAGCGAACTCTTGCTCATCACTTACACGAGATTCGTCAAGAGCACTTACGGCAGCCTCATCTGCACGCTGCGCCATATCACGCATAACTATCTCTTGCTCGCTACGTACTCCGGTCTTCACGTCAAACAATTTGAACGGATCAGGGTAGTTTGACGTCACGACTACGAGACCACCCGCTTCCGTACCGGCTTCTATGGCCGCAGCAACTTGCCGCCGTGCCTGAGGTCTATAGTCATCCATGATGAGCACAGGCTTCTGCACCGGCTTATCCATATTGAAAACTGCGCGGGGGCTCCTTAAATTATTAGATAATAGTGGATCACTGCTGTAATAACTCGGGTACTGTGCCGCTTCGGCCTCCGTCTTACTAACACCGCCAAATTGGCGATGTTGGGATATAAGATTAGGGATAGATAGATATGCTATATCCGCGCCAGCCTCGTGCAAGACCCTCCCAAGCCCAACTGCATAGTGTGTCTTACCTGTGCCGGGTTTACCATACAGCCATAAGCCTACGAATTTATTGCCATTCCAGCGTGATTGCAAGGCGTTTGCGGCTATAAGCGCTTCGTCAAAACGACCATCATGACCTTCTAGCTGCTCTAGCGTCGAATATTCGTGCTCACCAGGGAAGCCGCCTTGCCATCTTGGCAAATCAGATAAACTAAGGTTGGGTTGGGTTGGGTTGGGTTGGGTTGGGTTGGGTTGATTCAAAATTACTCATGAAGAACATATTAGCATATTGTCAAATGTTTGTCAATACTTCGCCTCTGTTGTACAATGGTAGTATGGCAAAAAAGCAGGGG
>JAKPIL010000137.1 GCA_029549845.1 bacterium | reverse complement strand
TGGCTCAGTGTTGTAATATTGTTCGGAGTAACCGTGCTCACAGCTTTCTCTATCGCCCGCGTCGATACAAAGAATGGCGAAGAACAGTATGTAAAAACTGGTCAGTACCAAGCAGTATTCCTTAACAACGGCCAGGTGTACTTTGGCCAGGTCGCGAGCCTGAACTCGAAGTATGTTAACTTGGTTGGCGTATATTACCTCACGCAAAACACCACGACATCCAGCAGCGGCCAGCAACAAACCAGTGGTGACTACACACTCGTGAAGCTTGGCTGTCAGCAAATCCATAACCCTGACGATCAAATGCTCATAAACCGTGACCAAGTCACGTTCTGGGAGAACCTTGACAAAGATGGCAAGGTTGCCAAGAGCATTGAAGAGTTCAAGAAGGCAAATCCA
The DNA here is from genome assembly GCA_029549845.1 of bacterium. Classification (GTDB taxonomy): domain Bacteria; phylum Patescibacteriota; class Saccharimonadia; order Saccharimonadales; family UBA4665; genus JAGXIT01. Next base: position 5,579 of record JAKPIL010000137.1, on the reverse strand, counting down.
AAAGGCCCAGATTGTACTACAACCAGCACCGAAACCCAGTCAACCAACAACACAAATACTCAGGGGAGCACCACTCCTACAAACACAACAACCACAAAAGCACAGTAGCTCTCTCGCTACGCACTAAAAACCCCAGACATCTCGTCTGGGGTTTTTCTTTTGCATGATGATGGACCCAAAAGCTCTCCACGTCACCCTGCTACGGCGCCCTCTTACTTCATGTTGCACTGCGCAGTGCGTAAGGTCGAAGACGCAAGTGGGCACGGATACCCCACTGGGTGAGCCCAAGCTAGAGACATAGACACGCGTAGACTGCAGGCCACCGAGCTGATGCCTGCGTCGCCCAGTAGCCGGTTACGTTCTTACGAATACCGTTTCATGAACCAATGGTATGTGGCCGACATGATGAAGCTGGCTGCACTCAATGTCACAAACACAATGCTCCAACCCGCAAGGTCAGGCGACCACCGGGCTGAGGCGAAGTCGAACTTATAGAGGGCATCTGGGACATCTTCGAGCTGCACCCCATGGTCAGACATGAACCTCTGTATGCAGGTGATGGTCGCTTCTGGGGTTGTCGTTTGGCCTTCTTGGTTACAGGTTTCTTGTGCCTGCCCGTACAGCGCGCTATTGTTCTGGCCGAGTGCTTGCTGCCTGTTGGCTTGAATCCGTTCGTACGTATATTTGAGCTGAATGGGTGGGTGAACTGCATTTGTGCCAGAGGTGAGGTTTGTGTTCATGTGCGTTGAAACATACTGTCGTAGTTCCCGCAGCGAACTCTCGACGTCACCGCCCTGCTTATCTGCTACAAACACTGCCTCGCGCAAGGTAATCATGCGTTCATTATTCTGCCGTAGACCTAAAACCGTGAGCCCACCAAAGATAACGGTGAGTAGCAGGAAGTACCACGGGTGAACGTGCCGCAGATATTGCCAAACATGCGCTAGCTTTCGTTTGCTCATACTACTTATGATTATACCAGCCCTTGCCAGTTACACCTTGCTATCCGATAATACATACTATGCATATATTCTTTTCGGGGATTGGCGGAACAGGGATTGGGCCGCTGGCGCTTGTGGCTAAGCAAGCTGGATACGAGGTATCTGGGTCAGATAAGCAGTCCTCGCTGTATGTGGAATACTTGCGCGAACACGGGATTACACAGGTCACCATTGGCCAAGCCACCGATGACATTGCGCGTGTGCATGCAAAAAACCCCATAGGCTGGTATGTCTACTCCTCGGCAGTAGCGATAGAGCAGCCCGATGCCCCAGAGTTCCAGTTTTGCCGCGAACACGGTATACGCATGAGTAAGCGCGACGAGCTACTCAATGAAATTCTGCAGCAAAAAGACCTGAAACTCATTGCCATAGCCGGTACCCACGGCAAAACAACCACCACAGCCATGACCATCTGGACGCTGAAACAGCTTGGCTGGGATCTTGGTTACATTCTGCCGGCGAAGAGTAGTTTTGCTGAAATGGGAGCGTTCGAAGAAGACGCGAAATACTTTGTATATGAATGTGACGAATTTGACCGCAATTTTCTGCACTTCACCCCTGAATATTCAATAATCAGTGGCATAGACTGGGATCATCCGGATATCTACCCGACGCGCGATTCATACTACCAGGCTTTTAGTGAATTCATCAAGAAGTCACGTTGTCCGCTTCTTTGGGAAGATGATGCCGTCAAAACCGGAACTGAACAGAATGATAACAATCTTATCGTAAAACGTAATGATGAATGGCTCAGTGAAATTCGGCTCGCCGGAAAAGTAAACCGAGAAAATGCACTCATGGTTCTGTTTTTGACTTACTTCATAACACACATTCCCTACGATCAAATCCTAGATCAACTCAACGCATTCCCAGGCGTTTCGCGGCGGTTTGAGCAGATTGCATCTGGCCTCTACAGCGATTATGCGCACACACCAGAAAAAATCCGCGGTGCTCTGCAGCTCGGTCACGAGGTGGCGAGTGAAAATCTGGTAGTGGTATACGAGGGGCTGCATAACACCCGCCAACATTTCATTCGTGATGAGCTGGTACATCTGTTTGACGGGCTAAAGCACCTCTACATTGTGCCGAGCTATCTGGCACGTGAAGATGAATCGCTCGAATTACTAACGCCTGAGAAGCTGTGTGGCCTGCTCTCTACAGATGCGCAAAATAACGCCGAGCCGGCGACACTAGATGACCACCTCAAGCAACGCCTCGAAACCCACCTCGATAGCGGCGACACCGTCTTATGCCTCACGGCCGGTGGGGGCGGTAGTCTTGATGAGTGGCTCCGGCGGGAGTTCAGCGCGTGAAACTTCTCCAGCTCAACATGTGGATGGGCCGTTTGACGCGGCAAATCATGCCGTTCATTGAGCGAGAACAGCCCGATGTCATCACCACGCAGGAGGTATTCAGCGCTGAGCAGCCCAGTGCCCTCCCCGATGCAATGCTTGATCTCTATCAGCGGCTTCAGGCAGCCGGCTACCCCTACGGCTACTTTTCACCAACCATACAGCTACAGGTCAGCGGCCAGACTGTTCAGTTTGGCAATGCCATTCTCTCGAAATATCCCATCCTCAGTCAAGAAACCCTGTTTACTAACGGCGCCTTCCAGCCAAACGCAAATTCGCCAAGTTTTGACATAAACACACGAAACGCGCAGGTAGTTTTGCTTTCTGTAGACGATGCCACAGTTACGGTCGTAAACCACCACGGCTATTGGGAACAAGACCCACACGGATCAGACGAGACTGTTGCGGCCATGCGGATCCTTGCAGACCGTCTCAAGCACATTGAAGGCCCTCTTATTTTTGCGGGTGACCTAAATGTTGACCCGGGCACGCCCGCCATGCAGCTTTTTGACGGTTGGCTTGAGGATCTTACTGCAACGCACAGTATCACGAATACACTCAGTGTGCTCGGCAAAGTACAGGGTGTTGCATGCGACCACATACTTGTTAGCCCGGACGTGATTGTTCATTCATACGGTGTGCGTGATGACATTGTGTCTGACCATGTGGCGCTCGTGCTCGAGTGCGAACTCTAGAGGACGATAAACGCAAAAACAACGACGATAACGATAAGTGCAACAAACCAGGCGACCGTCCCAGCAACGGTCGTTGGTGGTGATGTCACCGTTTTAAGAACACTCTGCGGTTGCGCGGAGGCTGGTTTGGCGGAAGCGCTGGACTGCCCTTGCCCAGATGGTACTGCTCCTGCCGTCCTCGCAGACGGAGATGCCGGTGGAGTCGTACTGGCGCTAGCACCGCCGCTCAGCGCGGCTGCAACGAGCGCTACTTCGCCCGCCGCGATGTCTACATGCTGTTTCGCCTTAGGGTCAACCTCTTTTGCGCGTTCACTGTAGTACTCATGCCCATACTCAAAAGATGTTTCCTGTACCACCTTACCATGGCTATCGACCTCTATATTGTGCCAGGCGCTACGCTCCACGTGATTGCCCTGCGCAATATCTAGCAGCTCACGCTGTCGCTGTTCCTCGATTTCTTCAGCTTTTGTGAGTACCTGCTGCTCCTTTTTATGTTCGGCTTCGAGCTGTTTTTTCACCTCACCCTCTATCTGACGTCGCTCAGCTGCAGCCTCTGTCTGCGACGTACGGTTCACCTCTGGGGGCGCCATGGCCGGCGGGCGCTCTACGGTGCGGTATTTCGCGGCAGCGGCTTCACGGACTTTAGCGGCTTCGGCTTCGCGAATCTGATCCCAGCGCGTGTCTTCTACTTTTCTGGCCTGTTCTTTGCGTTCTTGCGCGAATGTGCGTTCCATTTTCTTTTCGCGCCGTTTGTGGCGAATGTGCTCAATACCGCCTCCCACAATAAGCCCAGCCACGAGCCCGCGGTTGCGGCCCCGGCGGAATGCTTGGTCCTCTGCTTCTTCTACGGCGCGAGTGGTGTGCAAAACATTTGGTGCCCCAGGTGACACTGGCGCACCACCGGGCGATGGATACACGGTCGCGTACGGCGGGCTTGGACTCGCGCTGCGCCTACGGCCATACGGTGAGCTTGGTGTAAATGGGCGGGTGGGTGGTGGGAGTGTGCCCCCGCCGCCAACCGGTGCAGGCGTGAAGGGCGTGCCAGAGCGACCACCGCCGCCACCTGCAGATGAGCCACTTGCAGATGAGCCGCCTCCGGCAGGTGTGGGGGCTGGCCGCGCGGGCGGCACAGCAGCACTCGTAGTTGTCGTATCATCTTCTACAGACTCCTCAGAAGTGGCTTCAACTGGAGCCGTAGTATCGAGTACTTCTACGGCCAGGGGCTCCGTTATATCTTCCGGCGTTTCCTCGGCTGCTGGCACGGCTTCAATGACAATATCGGGTTGTACCTCTGCGGCCGCTTCGTTTGCCATAGCCTTTTCTACCGCTAGATGCACCACCGTTTCATCTTGCTCCTGCGGGATATTCCGTAAATCTTCGTGGCTGATTGATACTCCCGCTGCGAGATCCGCGGCCACTGCCTCTGCGGCGGCCGTATGTGTGGCTTCGGCTGGTTCACGTTCTGCTCGGGCGTTATCTTGGGAAGGCTTTTCGGCGCTACTTGGCTCAACAGGCTTTGCCTCAGCCTGTTTATCGCCGCCAAAGATCTTCTCGAGCAGCGATGCTGATTCTTTTGCGACCTTTTCCTTCTTTTCAGATGTGTCAGCTGGCTTTTCAGCACCAGCAATAATACGCCCAACTTCTTTGCCGCGTTTTTCTTTGGTTTTTTTATCCGTATCATCCTTATCGGATGTGTTTTCAGGGCTGTAAAAGGGTGCGCCTTCCATATAGTACTATTCTACAAGATTTACCTTATTTTGCAACACGATATTCCCCGTACGGCTCGCCTCTTTCTATGGCTTCAAGCATGCTGCGTACGCTTGGGATCACATTATGCGGCAGCTCACTCATACGAAACCACGCAACTTCATCATGCATGTGTGGTTCTGCGTTGTATGGCTCGCCCTCCCACTCCTCTGCGAAAAACACGACGTTACACCACTCCACATCAGGTTCTTCTTTATTCTGGAGCCAGTAGACTAGCCTAAACGTCGTGTTCTCTGGTCGCACGGTCACGCCAACCTCTTCCTTCGCTTCACGTATGGCCGCTGCAAAAAACCCTTCTCCTGGCTCAACCTTGCCAGACGGCAACCCATAGTAGCCATCCATCCAGCTCGTGTGAGCGCGCCGCACAAACAGATACTGGTCCCCGCGCTTTATAAGCATGAAGGCAGCGGCATACGGCTGCGCAGCTTCAATCTTTTTCATCTGTTATCCTCCCCGTTTCGTCTATCTTGACCGCACCCTCGCGAATGACCTCTATAGCGTCGTCAACTACGCGGATGATGGTGGACGGTGGCCGGTCGCCAAGCGCGCCGGTATCGACATAAAAATCCACTTTGTCACCAAAATACGCCTGAGCGTTCGCAATGCTTTGCGCCGTGGGCTCATCTGGCGCGTTTGCACTTGTCGTTTGCAGGGGGCCGACTGCGTGCAGAAGCCCTTGGAGCGCCTCGTCATCAGGGATGCGGAATGCCTGACGTCCCGTGCCGCGGTGTAAGTAGGTGACCTGATGAGGAAGTTCAATGCTG